>SKVA01000512.1 GCA_007129695.1 Spirochaetaceae bacterium
GACCGCGGAAAGCAGGTCATCGACGATTCGATGCATCACGAGTATCACCGCGATTGGATCGGTGCGCGAGACAAGCTCGACGTTCGCCGTTCCGTGATCGAACGGGAGCGACGTTGTGAACACGCGGTCGTCGAAATACGGCAGCAGATACGGCTGCTGGTCGATGCCCTCTATCCCGGAGTCGGGGAAGAGCGCGGCAAGCGTCTCCAGAACCGCGCCGAACCGTTCGGTGACGCGTTCGGCCTTCTCGCGCTCGACCTTCACGATCTCTATCGTCGCCTGCTCGGCCAGTTGCCGCTCACGTCGTTCTGCCTCCGCCGCCGCGAACCGTTTGACGGTGAGGATGTCGGATGGTCGCAGGTCGATGAACTCCAGAATCTTCTGCCGCTTTTCGGGCGACGTGTCGCCTTCTTCGTAGAACGAGTCGATCGCGCGCAGGACGACCGGGTAGAGCTCTCGCCTGAAACGCTGCAGGTTGTCCAGGCAGATCCGGAAGACCGCGTTCGCGTCGGTGATGCCCGCCGACCCCGGCCTCCCGTACGCCGCGAGTGCGTCGCCGGCGGCTTCGAGCACCTTGTCAACGCGCTGCCGCGGAACAAGCTCGGTCGCGAGCGTCAGCCGGTACGCCTCTCGAGTCACGCGCGCGAGCGCCGCGACGTCGACGGTCGTGCCCTGATCGTACGCGAGCTCCAGGTACGCGAAGGAGCCGCGCAGCATTTCGTCGTAGTGCTCGAACCGCGACAGGTACTCGAACCCGAACGGATCGCGCCGTTTCAACGCGTCGGCAATCGCGCGGCCGTCTTCGGGCTTGCCCGCAGTTCTTCCCAGAAAGAGCCTGGACACGCTGTAGAGCGCGTCGAGCGTCGTCGCAAGCGAATAGTTGTACGGATTCTCGGCCAGGTAGTGCCGTCGCCGGGCAAGCGCATCCAGAAGCCGTGGCGCGACGCGGTCGGGGACCGAAGGAAAGAGCGTCGACAGCAGGTCGAACCACCATTCGCGCAGACCGGCAATCAGCAGCCCGTTGCGCCTGGCCCACGAATTCGCCGCGCGTCGGACCGATGGCGATACCGGGGGATACCAGTCCTCCATCCGCCGGTGGGGCCGCTCGTCGGGCCGCGACGCGGACTCGGTCGCCACGCCCGCCGCGGCTACACCGTCGGCCCGACGCTGATCTCCGGTGTACCGGCGATCGGACACCGCACGATCTCCGTGGACCCGTCGAAGCGACCGCTCAAGCCGAGCGCGTGCGTCGTCCTCGCCGTAGCCGAGCTCCCTCAGCCTGCGGTAGACGCGCTCGATCTCTTCGGCGGGCGTCCCCTGCTCGACAAGGGATCGGTAGAGGTCACTCGAACGGAGATCAAAGGCCATGACGCAAATCTAACGCATCCGGCCCGTTTTACCGAATCCCAGGCGGCGCGGCGCCTCTATACGCTGAACCGGATGTTCAGGATGTCGCCATCCTGCACCGGATACTCCTTGCCTTCGAGCCTGAAACGGCCGGCTTCGCGAACGCCCTTCTCGCTGCCGGCGGCGATCAGATCGTCGTAGGAGAAGCACTCGGCGCGGATGAACCCGCGCGCGAGGTCGCTGTGGATCGTGCGCGCGGCTTCGACGGCGGGATCCCCGCGGTGGATCGTCCACGCGCGCACCTCGTCGGGTCCGACGGTGAAGAAACTGATGAGCCCGAGCGCCTCGTACGCGAGCGTCGTCAGACGGCTTCGCGCCGATTCGGTGATACCGAGCTCGGCCATGAACGCCGTCGCCTCTTCCTGATCGTCGAGTCTGGCGAGCTCCATTTCGAAGTCGCCCGCGAACTCCACGACGTCGAACCGCGCCGACAACGCTTGGATCACCTGGTCGTTCTTCCCGTACGACGTCTCATCCGAATTGACGACGACCAGCAGCTTCTTGCGCGACAGGAACTGGAACCCGGAGATGATCTTCTGCTGTTCGTCGGTGAGCTCCATATCGCGTATCGGACGCTCCGCGCCGAGCGCTTCGTGGAGCAGTTCGAGCACCTTCTGTTCGGCCTGCGACTGGGGCGTCTTCTTGCCGCGCTGGTGATCGGCGGCGATCCGCTCGAGCCGGGTTTCCACGAGCACCAGGTCGGAGAGCAGGAGCTCTCCGTTGACCGCGTCTACATCGCGCGTGGGATCGGGCCGGCCGAGCGTCGATTCGAGCGTCTCATTGGCGAAGTTGCGAACGACGACCGCGAGCGCGTCGGCGCTCTTGACCAGCCCCATCGCCGCTCCGCTCCACAGCTCCTTGCCTTCGGCGCGGTCGACGCCGACGAAATCCATGAAATCGATCGTTGCGTAGATCGTCTTCTTCGGCTGGTACATCGCCGAAAGCCGCGTCACGCGCGGGTCTTCGACGTCGACGACCGCGATGTTCGGTTCGACCCTGCCCGAGCTGTACGACGCGACCTCCGCGTCGGAGCGCGTCAACGCGTTGAAGATCGTCGTCTTGCCGCTCTTCGGGAGTCCTATCAGGCCCAGTTTCATAGACGCGAGACTACCGCCCGGACGGGCCGGAGTCAATTGCCGATGAGTACGGTGCTGAACCAGGGCACGTACGTGATGACGAGCACCGCCGCGAGCTGAAGGAAGAAGAACGGGATGATCGCGCGGTAGATCCGCGACAGCGGCTGACCGAACCGGTACGACGCCAGGAACAGCTCCAGACCGACCGGCGGGGTGATGAACCCGAGCGCCATGTTCGCGACGAACACGACCCCCAGATGAGCCGGATCGATCCCGAACAGCGCCCCGAGCGGGATGATCAACGGCACGACGACCAGCACCGCGGAAAAGATATCCATGAACATCCCGGTTACCAGAAGCGCGGCGTTGAGCAGCAGCAGGAATACGATGCGGCTCGATATGTTCGCGCTGACCCAGTCGACCAGTACGAACGGGAGTCTGCTGTCGATGATGTAGTACGACAGCGCACGAGCGCCGGCCAGGATCACGAGCACGCCACCCATGATCATCGCGCTCTTCGTGCCGGCGCGCACCAGGTCGGGAACGCTGATCTCCCGCAGGATGAAGACCTCTACGACGACGACGTAGAGCAGCGCGACCGCTCCGGTTTCGACCAGCGTCGTGAGCCCGGAGAAGTACCCGGTAACGATCAGGAGCGGCAGCGAAATCTCCCAACCCGCTCCGCGCAGCGCTGCGAGCGCTTCGCGGGCGTCGAACGGGTAACGCCGCTCGCCGTTACGAATCGACACGACGACACCTACCACGCAGAAGACGGCGACGGTCAACAGCCCGGGTAGCAGCCCGGCCAGGAACATGTCGATGACGCTTACCTGCGCGATCGTCGCGTAGAGAATGAGCACGAGGCTCGGAGGAAAGAGCAGTCCCAGGTCGCCGACGCCGGTCAGAAGACCGACGGTGAACCGCTCGGAGTGCCGGCCCTGCTGGTGGAGAATCGTGTAGAGCAGCCCGCCAAGCGCCAGGATCACGACGCCGCTTGCGCCGGTGAACGTCGCAAAGAAGACCGAAACCAGGATCGACGCGACGACCATTCCGCCGGGCATCCAGCCGAACACCGCCTTGAACAGCCGGAACAACCGTTTACCCGCCGAGCTTTCGCTCAACACGTAACCGACGAACGTGAACATCGGAATCGCCGGGATGCTGCTCGACGTGAGC
>SKVA01000503.1 GCA_007129695.1 Spirochaetaceae bacterium
AGATGGCCGCGATCCGCGCGATCCGCGACCGCTACTGGGCCGGCCTGGTGACGGGCACGACCGATCCGTCGGTCGAGGTTCCGCGGATGATCCGTGAACTGGAGGCTGCGGGCCTGCGCAACGTGCAGCGCGAGGCTCAGCGTCAGTTCGACGTGTTCCTCAGCGGGCGGTGACGCACGCTTACATCCCAACCGGAGGACCGGCATCGCCGGTCCTCCTCGCTCCTGTGCGCCGGGCTGCCAGGCGCAGACCCCCGCGAAGGCCGATTGACCGGCGCCATGAGTGGCCCCCGCGAACCGGGAACCTGCGATGAGTGAGTCGTCTCAGCCGGGAAATACCGTGACGGTATCGGTGCTCGATCCTGTGGATACCGGCGCGTGCGTGCAGCTCTGGAACACGTGCCGTACGGAGTGTCCGCCGCTTCATTACGCGCCGGTGACGCCGGAGCTGTTTGCCTCGCTGTTCTTCCCCGATACAGCCGAGTGGCGCGTCGTGAACCTCGCCGCGCATCGCGGGCGCGAAGTGATCGGGTTCGCGAGCGGCTCCGTGCGGGCGGACGGTGAGCAGGGGTACGTCACGGTGGTAATCGTGCGCGACGGCGAACGTCGTAGTGGAGTGGGTACGCGGCTACTCGCCGAGCTCGAGGCACGCCTGGCCGAATGCAGCAGGAAGCTGGACCGGTACGAGGTCATGTTCTTCAACCCCGTCGCCATTCCGTGGATCGTGCCGGGGACCGATGGCCACGATCATCCGAACGCGCCCGGCGTCGATGTTTCGTGCGACGGGTACCTCTTTCTGAAGAACCGCGGGTACCGGGACATCGCGTACCAGAACTCGTACTACCTGCCGTTGTCGGACTACCGCTACCCCGTCGACATCGAGAGCGCGATTGCGGCTCTCGGTCGCGACGGGGTCAGGATCGTGCGCTACGATCCTGATCGACACACCGGGCTCGGCGAGCTCTTCGACGACCTGGGCAACGAGGAGTGGCGAAGGATCGTCGACGCGAACTTCGCCGCCGATGGTCCAGCCGATCCGGTACTGATCGTCGAGGACGGACACCGGGTCTGTGGGTTCACCGGTCCCACCCGCGTCCAGCCGAGCGGGCGCGGCTATTTCGCCGGGATCGGCGTGCACAGCGACTACCGCGGTCGCGGGGCCGGGACGGCGCTCTTCGCGGCACTGTGCATGGAGCTCAGGCGCGTCGGCGCGTCGTTCATGACGCTCTTTACCGGCGAGACAAACCCCGCCCGGAACATCTACGAGGCCGCGGGCTTCCGGATCGTGCGGACCTGGGCCGACATGAGGAAGGTCCGATGAGCGAGCGCGAGCCGAAGGTGATCATGGCGATAGGCGGGCACGTCGGAGACATGGAGCTCAGCTGCGGAGGGGTCCTCGCGACCCGCGCGCTACAGGGCGACCGGATCGTCACCGTCGCGCTCACCGCCGGAGAGAAGGGTAACCCTCCCGGAATGGATGTCGCCGACTACCGTGTGCAGAAGGTGCGCGAGGCTGCGGAGTTTGCCGAGCGCCTTGGCGGTCGCGCGATCGTCCTCCCGTATCCCGACGGAACCCTCCCGGTAGACGACGACGCGGCGTTCCTGCTCTGCGACGCGATCAGGGAGCACCGGCCGGCGGTGCTCATCACGCATTGGAAGGGGAGCATCCACAAGGATCACATCGCAGCGCACGAGCTGGTGCACCGCGCGCAGCTCTACGCGGCGCTCTCCGGGTTCGAGCGCGACGCTCCGGCGCACTTCGCCGCCGGGCCCTACTACGCGGAGAACTGGGAGGATCCGCACGACTTCGTGCCGACGGTGTACCATCGGGTCAGCGACGCGGGGTTCGAGCTGTGGCGGGACGCGATTGCGGTCCACTGGTTCACGACGCACAGTACCTCCTTCGAGTACCGCGAGTACTACACACACCTGATGTCGGTTCGCGGGATCGAGGCGCGCACCAGCTACGCGCAGGCGTTCGACCAGCCTCCGATGAGCAAGCGGCGCGTCGTCGACGCGTTCTGACCCGGTCGATGCACCCTCGCGATCGCGTGGCGCGCTGGCTGGCCGACGCGCTCGACGCCGGCGCGTTCCCGACCGCGTCGGCTGCAGCCGGGGGGCCGGAGCACGACCTGTTCCGCGTCGAAATACCGGATCCTGTCGGAGGGCGGCGGGTGTACGACCTTGCGTCGCTGACCAAGGTGATCGGGACCACGATGGCGTTCCTCAGGCTCATCGATCGCGGTGAGATCGGTCTGGACGACACGGTGTCGAAGTACGTTCCTGCTCCGGCCGACAAAGCGCGCATCACGGTACTCGATCTGCTGCGCCATACCGGCGGGTTCGAGGCTCACTTCCTGATGGACGACGCGACGGTGCCGGGCGGATCCGCGCGCGAGCACGTGCTCGACGCGATCCTCCACCGGCCGCTCGCGTATGCTCCCGGGCGCGATGTGATCTACAGCTGCATCGGGTTCATCGTGCTCGGCTTCATCCTGGAAATCGTTGCAGGGGCGCCGCTCGATCAGGTCGTGCGGGAGCTCGTGCTCCGGCCGCTCGGGATGGAGCATACCGGCTACGATCCGACCCGCTGGGTCGCTTCGCCCGATGCGATCATCGCGACCGAGCGCGACCCTGCTACCGGCGTCGCGCTGTGCGGCGTCGTCCACGACGAGAACGCACGGTTCCTGGGGGGTGTCGCCGGGAACGCGGGGCTCTTCTCCTGCCTGGACGATTGCGTGACCTTTGGCCGACTCCTGCTCAACCGGTGCGCCGGTTTCCTTTCGCCGGAGCTCTTCGATGCGATGGTCCGTTCGTGGACCCCGGGTCTGCCCGACTCGCGCGGTCTGGGCCTCAGCCTCCCCGGCGGGAGCCGCCCGTGGCCGGGCGGGAGGATCGGCGACGACGCGTTCGGGCACACCGGATTCACCGGCACGTCGATCTTCGTGAGCCCGTCGACCGATCTCTTCTTCGTGCTATTGACCAACCGCGTCAACTACGGGCGCGACCTGGCCGCGATGCCCGATTACCGGGCGCGCTATCACGAGACCGTGCTGCAGACCGTGCGGCCGGAGCGGGTCGCCCGATGAACGGCGCGTCTGGCCGCGAAGGCGGCCTGCGGGGGCGCGCGGATCGCGCCGATGCGCCGTTCTGCATCGGGCTCGACAACCCCGCAGCGTTCGCGGACCTGCCGCGCGGTGCCCGCGTCGGATTGCTCACGAACGCCGCGGCGACGAACGCCCGGCTCGTCCCGGCGGTCGACGTGCTGTTTCGGTCCGGCAGACTCCGCGCGCTCTTCGGACCCGAGCACGGGATCCGCGGCGATGCCCAGGCGGGCGAGTCGGTTGACTCTGCGGTGGACTCCCGCACCGGCCTTCCGGTCTATAGCCTCTACGGCGAGCATCGGGCCCCGACGCCCGAGCAGCTGTCGGGGCTCGACGTCATGGTCGCCGACCTGCCCGACGTCGGATCGCGCTACTATACCTACCTGTCCACGCTGAGTCACGTGATGGAGTCCTGCGCTGCGGCGCGTCTACCGCTGATCGTCCTGGACCGGCCGAACCCGCTCTGCGGCACCGTCGTCGAAGGGTCGGTCCTGCGCCCCGAGTACGCGTCGTTCGTCGGCCGCCACCCGGTCGCCGCGCGGCACGGACTCA
>SKVA01000153.1 GCA_007129695.1 Spirochaetaceae bacterium
GCCCGAGCCGGCGACCGCCGAGTTCGCCATCGTCTGACGGCGAACTCGGCGCTATACCGGTGTGGCCGCCGGGCTCGGCACGGTGGTCTCCGGGGTCGCCTTGCCCGTCGCCGGCGACGGGGGCGATCCGACTCCCGCTCTGCGCAGGAGGTTCACGCCCAGGTAGAAGAACGGCGTGTCAAGAAGCGACGTGAGGATCTTGATGAAGTACTAGGGCGGGATCATACTCGTCGTCACGAAGGCGAGCGTGAACCGCTCGGTCGATCCCCAGAATGCGATCAGCATGAACACGACGGTGTCGATGAGCTGGCTGACCACGGTCGACGCGTTGTTGCGCAGCCACAGGAAGCGACCCTTCGTCGCGTTCTTCCAGAAGGTGAACGCCCAGACGTCGTGGTACTGGCTGAGCACGAACGCGACGATGCTCGCGAGCAGAATCCGGAGCGAACTCCGGAAGATGCCCAGGTACGCGTCGTTCTGCTCGGCGAACCGGTCGGCCGGCGGCAACACCGTCGCGAGCGCGGTGACCGCAAGGACGATCACGAGCACGACGAGCGTTCCGGTGATGACCGCGCGGGTAGCCTTTGGGCCGTAGACCTCGGCGATGATGTCGGTTACCAGAAACGTCAGCGGGAACAGAAAGATTCCGACCGAGCTTGTAAACTGGAAGCCGCCAATGGTAAAAAGCGGTATCACCTTCGTGCCGATCAGGTTCGCGGCGACGATTGCTCCGGCAAATATCGCTGATAGAATGACATACGCACGAGTCCCAGGGGACTCGGCAATGGACTGTTCGCTCATTGACGGCAAGATACACAAGGTTTCGGGAGTACGCAAGTGAGCTATAAGTTGATCGTTTCCGACGTCGACGGCTGTATCAGTCCGGAGGAATCGGTAGGGTGGGATCACCAGGCGTTCCACGATCTGGCCGAGCGCGTGCGTGGGAAGGCGTTCACGATCTGCACCGGCCGGCCGCAGCCCTACGTCGAAGTGCTGTTGAAGCTGCTCGATGTCGAGTTGCCCGCGATCTGCGAGAACGGCGCGGTCTTCTACGATCTGGAGCATAACGCGCCGACCCTCGCGCCTGGGATAACCCCCGAAGCGATCGGTGCGCTACGGGAGATCCGCGCGCATATCGAGCGTTCGATCCTTCCGGGCCGAACGGGTGCGGCGATTCAGTACGGAAAGGAAGCGCAGATCAGCGTCTTTTCAGCCGACCCCGCGCTGATCGATCCGATGGCCGATGAGGTCCGTTCGTTCGTCGCGCGCGACGGGTTCGAAGGCGCGCAGATCGGGTTCCAGATCGATTCGTCTCACTACTATCTGAACATCTCGATCGCCGGCGTCAGCAAGGGAAGCGCGCTGTCGGCGCTGCTCGAACGCCTGGGCGTCGCCCCATCCGAGTGCGCCGTGATCGGCGACACGTCGGGTGACCTGCCGATGCGCGACCACGCCGCGTTCTTCGGGTGTCCGGCAAACGCGACCGAAGCGGTCAAGGCGGTCGCCGATTACGTGTCGCCCTATCGAGACATCCGGGGTCTGCTCGATATACTGTCGCGCGTGATTGAGTGAGCGGCGGGCGGCGCTACACCGCGTCGATAGCGAACGCGCGCGCCGGGTTCGTGACGGTGAGCGCGCGGATCGACTCTTCCCCGACTCCGAAGTCGCGCAGGAGCGGGATGAAGCGTGTGGACAGGTAGGTGTACGGTTTCACGTCTCCACCCCCCGGTTCGCCGACCGAGTACCAGCCGGCGTCGTGCGACAGCATGATCTGCGACTCGAACCCCGCGTCCAACAGCTGAAGCAGCGCCGACAAAGTCGTCGCGTCGGGAGCCGACCCGATTCCGTCGAGCTCGATCCAGCATCCTGATCGAGCGACTATCTTGAGCAAACCGATGTCGCTCTCCTGATGCGCGTGGATGAATATCCACTTTCGGGGCGCGACGCCGTAGCGGTCGAGGATCTTCAGGATCTGGAGCGCGGGCACGCCGCGGCACGTATGCGTCCCGATCGTCATCCCGGTCGCCCTGCTCGTGAGCGCCGCGGCGGTGATGACCTTCTGCTGCGTCGCGGCGAGCGGCTCGGGATTGACCGCGGTCTTGATGAAGCCCGGGCGTACGTCGGTCGATTCGATCCCGTCGGTCCACTCGGCGATCCACTGATCGGCGAGCACGTCGGCCGACAGCGCGAAGGTCTGTTCGGGGAGGTAGGGCTCCTTGTACTGTCCCGTGTTCGTGACGATGTTCATCCCGGTCCGGCGCGCGAGCTCTCTCAGCACCACCGGGTCGCGCGCGAGGTACATCGGGCTGCAGTCGACGAACGACTGCACCCCCGCGTCGCGGGCGGCGAGCAGGTGCGGTTCCATCGTCCTGATCACTTCGTCGCGGTCGTACCGGTGCGGCCCAGCGGTAGTCGCGCCGGCGAAGTCGACCATGATGTGCTCGTGCGGGAGCGTGAAGCCAAGCTCGTCGGGATCGATCGGACCAAGAACCGTCATGATCATGTCGCATCATACCCCGTTTCGATCTTCAATAACGAGGGGGTACTGCGCTATAGTGCGGCATGGTTCACATCCTGGGTGTAGACATCGGATCGGTTTCGATCGCAACCGCGCTCGTCGACGCTGGTGGGTTGCTCGTGTACCGGGACTACCGCTTCCACTCCGGGCGTATCTACGAAACGCTGCGCGACTGCCTGGCCGCCGCCGACGCGCGCATCGCAGCGCTCGGCGTCGATCCCGCGCTCGTGCGCGTCGCGATGACCGCGGGTTCTCCCGATATGATCGAATCGGTCGACCGAGTCGACTGGATGTCGGCGAACGTCGCCGCGCACCGGCGGTTTCACCCGGAGAGTCGCGCGCTCCTGGTCGTCGGCGGCGAGCGATTCGCGCTGATTCGCTTCGACCGCGCGGGCGCCTACCAGTCGTCGCGCGGCAACTCGAGCTGCGCCGCAGGAACCGGCGGCTTTCTTGATCAGCAGGCGCGCCGACTGGGGCTGCCCGATGCCGGCGCCCTTGCCGCGTGCGCGCTCCGTAACGACGGAACGCGGCCGCGCGTAGCGTCGCGTTGCGCTGTCTTCGCGAAGACCGACCTGATTCACGCGCAGCAGGAGGGCTACTCGCTGCCCGAAATCTGCGACGGCCTGTGCGAAGGGCTCGTACGCAATCTGGTCGACGCGCTCGTGGCAGCGCCGCTTCCCGACGGGCCGGTCGTGTTCGCGGGCGGCGTTGCGCTCAATGGCGCGGTCGTTTCGCACGTCGCGGCCGCTCTCGACCGGCGGGTCGTCGTTCCCGACTACGCGCCGGTCTTCGCGGCGATCGGAGCGGCGGTGGAGTCGCTCGCGAATACGCACGCGCCGGCTGGGGACGTAGCGGTCGCGCACGCGGCCGACCGCGCGACCCTGCTCGTCGATCGGCTGCGCGATTCGGGCGCCGAACGCGCGTACTACTATCCTCCGCTTCGCGAGCCGACCGGGTACCCCGACTTCGCCGCGCACGAACGGTTCGTGTTCACTCCGACGATCGACGGCGCCGACGCGGTCGAGGTCGATCGGTACGCCGCCGCCGGGCCGGGCGCCGACGGGCTCTATCTGGGGATCGACATCGGATCGACGAGCACGAAGGCGGTGCTCATCGACGC
>SKVA01000488.1 GCA_007129695.1 Spirochaetaceae bacterium
ACCTCGGGCAGGAACACAAGCCGCCGTACGAACGAGCGGCGAAACGGGCGGCTCCCGCTGGAGCTGAACACGAGCGCTATACCCCAGACGTAGTGCAGCGCGATCAGGACGATCAGCGGCGCGTCTGCCCACCCGATGCCGTCGATCGCAAGCGGACTGCCGAGCAGGATATAGGTCGCAGCGAGCGCGACCGCGAGGTAGAAGCCCGCGATCACCCTCGTCGGTGATCTTGTCATCGATCTCAAGTCTATTCGTTTGCCCGCCTGCAGGCAATCGCGTATACTGGCCGCTGTCATGGTCGGAACGGTACGTCGGAAAAACCGGAGAAAAGGCCGCCGCGCGCGGCGCAGGATCGCTGCGTCGAAGCTGTTCAACCACTTCCTCCGCGCGACCTTCGGGAACTACCTGACGACCCGGTTTGGTGCCCGAGCGGAGAACGCTGAGTTCCTGAAGCGGTTACGCCCGCCGTATCTGGTGCTGCCCAACCATGGGTCGGTGCTCGATCCGTTCTTCGTGAACCGGTTCGTACCCGGCATCATCCACTACGTCGTGTCCGACTCGAACTTCCGTTCACGGATCGTCGAGTTCGGGCTCGCGCTGGTTGGCTCGATTCCGAAGACCAAGGCGATGTCGGATCTGGATACGATCAAGAACATCATGGACGTAACGCGACGCGGGGGCATCGTCGGCATCTTCCCGGAAGGACAGAGCAGCTGGGACGGCGCGACGCTGCCGATGTACTACTCGACCGCGAAGCTGATCAAGGTGCTGAAGGTGCCGGTGGTGGTCGCACGGCTCAGCGGCGCATTCCTGACGCTGCCACGATGGTCAAAGCGGAGACGGTACGGCAAGATTACCGTCCGCTTTGATCTTGCGTTCGACGCGAAAGGAGTTCGCGCGGCAAGCGTCGATCAGATCAACGAACGCGTCGTGCGGCTCCTGGAGCACGACGATGTCGAACGCAACCGGGTCGTTCGCCAGACGTTCACCGGAAGGGACCGGGCCGAGTACGCGGAGATAGCGTTGTTCATGTGCCCGTCTTGCCGCGCGATCGGATCGTTACGATCGGAAGGCAACGAACTCGGCTGCAGTGAGTGCGGGTATCGAGTCCGGTTGTCGATATACGGGCTGTTCGAGCCGGTTCACGGGGAGCTTCGCTTCGACACTATGCACGGCTGGAACCTGTGGCAGACGCAGGAGTTCCGCGCAGCGGTCGACCGGTACGCGCAGAACGGAGCCGATGCACCGCTTCTGGCCGAGGAAGTCGCCGAGGTTCGCATCGGGTTCCGCGAGAACCCGCTCGAGCCGTTCGCGCTCGGCAGGATGGAGCTATACGCCGACCGGATCACCGTGTTGGACGGGACCGAAACGCACGAGTTTCCGATAGCTGAGATCAGGGGCATCAACGTCCAGAACAAGGAGCGGCTCGAGTTCTACTCCGGCGAAGACCTGTTCAGCGTGTCGCTCCCCGACCCACGTGGGTGCACGTACAAGTGGGACCTGGCGGTCCGGCATCTCCAGCAGGGCGCGTAAGGAAAAGGTTGGTGGCGAACGGACGTCGGGCCGATACTGTTGAGAGAAGACGTCGACTGATGAGCGAGACACCATGGCAACGAAACTCGAAAAACTGAAGAATGTCATCGGGGTCGACTCGATTCTGAACAAGATTCAGGATCTGGACATCCTGCTCGAAAGCATCCTCTCCGAAGCGCGCAACGTGCTGAGCGCCGATGCGGGCAGCATCTACATCAAGGAGGGCGACGAGCTCGCGATCGCGTACTCGCAAAACGACACGAAGGCGAAGGAACTCCAGCCTGGCGAGAAGCTCATCTACAACGTGTTCCGGATTCCGATCGGCAGCGGCACGCAATCGGGGTACGCGGCGCGTATCGGCTCGACGGTGAACGTACGGAACGTCTACGACATCGAAGAGGGTGCTCCGTACGGATTCGATCCGAGCTACGACGAGCTTACGAGCTACCGGACGGTGTCGACACTTTCGATCCCGCTGAAGACGAACATGAACGAAACGCTCGGCGTTCTGCAGCTGATCAACAAGAAGGATTCGCGCGGGCGCACGATCGCGTTCAGCAAGGACGACGAGCTGATCGCCGAGCACTTCGCGACGAACGCGACGATGGCGCTCCAGCGCGCGCAGATGACGCGCGCGATTCTACTTCGGATGACCAAGATGGCCGAGCTTCGCGATCCCAAAGAGACCGGCAGGCACGTTAACCGCGTCGCGGGGTACGCGCTCGAGATCTACGAGCGCTGGGCCAGTGTGAACGGAATCCCACGGCAGCAGGCCGAGCGAACGCGTGATATCCTGAGGATGGCGGCGATGCTTCACGACGTGGGCAAGGTCGCGATCAGCGACACGATCCTCAAAAAGCCGGGGCGCTTCAATGAAGAAGAGCGGGAGGTCATGACGAGCCACACGTGGCACGGCGCGCGGCTGTTCACGGACAAGCAGAGTGAGTTTGACGAGATCGCGCAGGTGGTCGCGCTCACGCACCACGAAGAGTGGGACGGCAAGGGCTACCCCGGCCACGTCGACATCATGACCGGCAAGCCAATCAGAACCGACTCGCAGGGCAACGCGATCGGCAAGAAGGGCGAAGAGATCCCGGTCATGGGCCGGATCGTATCGCTTGCCGACGTGTACGACGCGCTGCGCAGCAGCCGTGTCTACAAAAAATCGTGGTCGGAGGACGACGCTCTGCGCGAGATCCGTCGACTTTCGGGGACGAAGTTCGATCCGGCGATCGTCGATGTGTTCTTCGATGTGTTGCCCAGCATCCAGACGATCTCGGCACGGTACGCGGAAGACGATGAACAGGCGCTCACGACATCGGTCGGCGACACTACCGTCACCGGGCCGCACGACGAGTGATTTGCCCATGGTCGCATGCCGCATCGGGGGCCGTGCGACCGCATGGCTGATCGCCGCGACGCTGATCGCAACGTGCAACCTGGCCGACCCTGACTACTACTTCCTCGAGAAGCCACGAACCGTGCTGATCTTCGACGGGTTCTGGGACAACCAGAACCAGTGGAGACCGGGGGCCACCGACGGGCACGACCCGTCGTTCTCGATTCCACGCGACGGTGGACGCTTCCTGGTCACCGGACCACGGACATTCCTCATTTCGACCCGGGAATGGGATCCTCTGCGCGGCGATCTGGAGATCATCCTCTCGTGGGAGATCCTGTCGGGCCAGGCGTTCACGATCCCAAGCGGCGACGATTTCGACTTCCGCGTCGTGCTTGCCGGCCCCGGATCCGACACGTCGACCCTCATCGGCCCGGCGGTGAGCTTCCAGATCGATCCGGGGTTGAACCGAATGGAACTCGCGATCGCAGATGGTACCGACGCTGGCGCTGGGCGGACGGTCGAGGAGACGTCCACGGCGGCGTTGCCGACGTACGGAACCCTCCGGATCGTCGCGCTCGCGGAGGCCGATCCGCCGGAGATCTCCGCGTCGCTCACCGGCCCCGGAACGCCGGTGACGCTCACCGCGTCGCGTCAGCTCCCCGGGGGGTGGGCCTGGGAGCACGAGCTAGCGATCCAGGCGTCGGCGCCGCCGCCGGCTCCGAACCCGGAGCATCCGCGCGCGATCGAGC
>SKVA01000347.1 GCA_007129695.1 Spirochaetaceae bacterium
ATCAGGAGCGGCATGGCCACGAAGGAGATCGCCGACTTCCTGGGAATCGGGGCGACGACCGTGGAGCGCCACCGGAACACTATCCGCCGCAAGCTCGGTCTGACCGGCTCGCGGACCAACCTGACGTCGTTCCTCCGGGCAGCCACGGCCGATCGAGACCATGTAGAAAACATGTAGAAATCCTGCATAGTTAAGTCGGATTGCTCGCGTGCTGTAGCCGGCCTATCTTTGAGTCATACCCGCCGTCGGCAACCTTCTCATGAAGCAGAAACGGCGGCTGCGGAGGGACGCATGAACGAGAGCAAGATCATTCTGTGCCACGAGGACTACCAGGTTCTCAAGAGGCTTGTCGACTCGTTCGCGCGCACCGGCAGGCTTGGTCAGCCGCACTTCGACCGGCTTGCGCGCGAAGTTCGTCACGCTTCGGTGATGGACCGCGAGGCGATTCCGCCGAAGGTCGTCACGATGGGTTCTACGGTGAACTACACGTGCGTGGAGACCGACACGACCGCCGATGCGGTGCTCGTGTTCCCGGCGAGTGCGACCGGAGGCGAACACCACGTGTCGATCCTTGCGCCGCTCGGTCTGGCGCTGATCGGCGAGCGGGAAGGTACCGAGATCGAGTACGAGGCACCCGGCGGCACCTACCGGATCCGTATCAACAGGGTCGAGCACGCACCGGTCGCGGAGCCGGTCGGATAGCCTCCCCCCGCTTTGACTGTGTTCACCCGATCGTGGTAGACCTGATCGGGGGACGCAATGCAGCGATGGACGATTGGCTCGCGCGAGGTACACCCGATCGGGATCGGTACGTGGGGGATGGGTGGCGACCGGTTCGAAGGCGGCGACGTGTACGCCGACTACCGCGATGACGATCGGCAGATCGACGCGATCCGCTACGCGATCGGCCTCGGCCAGAACCATATCGACACCGCGCAGCTCTACGGCGCCGGACATACCGAACAGATCGTCGGGCGCGCGATCGCCGGCATCGATCGCAGCCGGATCTTCGTCGCGACCAAGGTGTGGCGCAGCCACAGCCTCAGGCACGCGGTCCCGAAGGCTGCCGAAGAGAGCCTGCGAAAACTCGGGATAGACGAGATCGACCTTCTCTACGTGCACGCGCCGTGGGACGCGATCCCGATGGACGAGTACATCGCCGGTCTCAACGACGCGGTCGACGCGGGGCTCGCGCGCGCGATCGGGGTCAGCAACTTCACGACCGATCAACTCGCGGACGCGATCCGGATGTCTCGCCACCCGATAGTCTCGAACCAGGTTCACTACAACGTGCTGCACCACGGCGTAGTCGACGACGAGATGCGCGTGCTGTGCGCGACGCACGACGTTACGATCGTCGCGTATCGACCGGTCGAACGACGCCTGCTCGCCGACCAGACGACCGCACCGCAGATACTCGACGCCGCCGCGCGCGTCGGATGCACGCCGGCGCAACTCGCGATCGCGTGGCTCATCGGTCAGGACCGCGTCGTGGCAATCCCGAAAGCGTCGCACGCCGAGCACCTCGATGAGAACCTTGGCGCGATGGGCGTGAGGATCCCTGAAGAGGTGACCCGCACGCTCGACCGCCTTGGCGCTTGACCTACGCCGACCGGACCGGTAGCGCGGCAAGCGCCGCCACGACGATGAGGACCGCGGCCGGAATCGCCATCGCGTGTCCGAGCGTCGTCGCGTCGGCGACGGCTCCCATCGCCCACGGGCCGACGAAGCGCCCGGCGAGCATCACGATCGACATGACCGCGGTTACCGCTCCGGTCCGGTCCGGCCTGTACCCGAACGCGACGCTGTACGCGAGCGGAATCGTCGCACCGCTCGAAACCCCTGCGATCGCGGCAAAGCCGAGCGCAACCGCCGGTGAAGCGGTCGCGATCGATACGAACGTCGCTGCCGCCGATACGAGCGCCCCAATCCCGAGCAGCCGCCGCGCGCCGACTCGTCGCGCGGTTCTTGACGCGCCGAACCGCCCGCCGATGATGCCGATCCAGTAGAGCGACAGGCCCAGGCTCGCGATGTCGGGATCGATACCTCGGCTCGTCTCAAGGTAGTAGGGTAGCCACGCGGTCACGCCGATCTGGTGAATCGCGTAGAAGAAGAGCGCGGCGCTCAGGAGCGCGATCGCGGTCCGGGCGCCTTGAGGCGCGCGCTGACCCGTATGCGCCGACCGTGGCTCGCCGTCGCGCGCCGTAGACGCAGCGTCTTCCGCTGCGGCGACATCGGCCGCCGTCCGGCGACCCGTCCCCCGTGGACCGGCTCCGGTCCGGACATACGAGCGCAACCATGGCACCGACACGACCACGGTCGCGATCGAGCAGCCGCCGGCGATGACGAAGACGTGCGTCCACGACAGCCCGCCGCGCATCAGCGCGCGCGCCGCGATCGGTCCGACGAAGGCGCCCACGCTGAAGAACATATGGAGCGTGCTCATCCCGCGTCCGGAGTCGCCTCGGACGAGCGTTCCGGTGTGCGCGTTGACCATCACGTCGAACAGGCGCGTCCATAGCCCCGACACCGCGAACGCGACCAGAAGCAGCGCGTATCCGGTGGAAAGTCCGATGCCGACCAGCGATGCGCCGCTCAGCGCAAAGAGCACGATCGTCGCGATCGGCCGCGACACGCGGTCGGCGATGAACAGCGCAGCGAGCGCACCCATCAATCCGCCCAGGCTCTGCAGCGATCCGATCAGCCCTGCCGCGCCGAGCGTGAGGTCGAAGTCTGAGATCATCCCCGGCAGCGTCGGCCCGATCAGCACCGCCGACACCCCGTACACAAACATCGCCGCATCGTTCGTAACGAGCGCCTTCTGCGTTGTAGTCATGGGCGGCGATTGTACCACGAAGACCCGCGTCGACGTGATCGCGTCGACCGCGGCCGACGTCTACACCGCGCGCATCGTGAATTCGATGACCGCGCCGCGCTCGTTCGTGAGCTGAATCGTCCCGTCGTGCTGCTCGATGAGCGCCTGGACTATCGACAGTCCGTTGCCGCGCGTCCGGCCGGCGCGAATCGGCGCAGAGAACCCGGGACCGTTGTCGGTGAATCGACACACCAGGTGTTCGTTGTCGCTGCGCACGACGCGCACCCCGAGCGTTGGTCGGTCGGTATCGGCAAACGCGTGCTTCACCGCGTTCGTGAACAGCTCGTTGAGTACGATACCCAACCCCACCGCGACGCGCGGCGGCGTCGCGAAGTCGTCGACAACCGTCTCCAGCGCTACGTTCGACGACACCGATGTCACCGCGTCGGTCAGCAGCCGCTCCACGAGCGGTCTGATCGGAACCATCGTCTGGTTCCCGGCGCACTCGATCTGGTCGTAGGTTCGCGCCATTACCGCGACGCGCGCCGCCGCGTCTTCGAGCGCGCGCGCCGCGTCGGGTTGCGTCGTCTGCGCCGCGTCGAGCAGCAGGAGCGATCGGACCAGGCTGAAGTCGTTCTTCAGCCGGTGGTGCACCTCACGGAGCAGGATCTCCTTTTCGTCGAGCAGCCGCTGGACCGTCTCCTGCGCGGCCAGTAGATCGTTCACGTTGCGCGAGACGCCGTAGGTCCCGATCACGGTACCACCCGAATCGCAGAGCGGCATTTTCGTGACCAGTCCGCGGATCAC
>SKVA01000526.1 GCA_007129695.1 Spirochaetaceae bacterium
GATGGGCATCACCCAACGCGCGCTCTCTTACGGAGTGCCGGTCGTTGTCGTTCCGTTCGGTCGCGACCAGCTCGAAGTCGCACGCCGAGTCGAGCACGCGGGCGCAGGGGTCCGCCTGATGCCGCGCAGCCTGAACCCTGAGACGCTCGCGTCCGCCGTGACGGAGGCCATGTCGATGGCGGACGGTGCGGGAAGGATTGCCTCGGCATTCGGAGCGTCGGGCGGAAGCACCGCCGTTGCCTATGGGATGGTGGAGCTTCTGGAGCGCCAGCATACGAGTGTAGCGTAGTTGACAGGCATCTAAAGTCGATCAAAACTGTAAGGATCTCTACTGAGATAGAAGAGGAGGAGTTGTATGAGACACAGAGGAAGGACCCTGGTGGTGTTTCTGGTTGTCATCGCGTGGAGTCTGTCAGGCCTCGTAGCAGCCGCCGACGTGGCGCGCACGCTCGAGGACGTCGGGGCTCTTAACCGGGCAGTGGCCGAATCGTATGTGCCGCTTCATGAGGAGTGGGTGCCGCAGATGGGAGTCCACTGGGGCGTACCGGGCCCGTCGGTGCTGTTGGCCGTCGGCACGGACCGGGTAGTCGCCGCGTACGAAATCATGGTTCCCGAGGTCGCGGGCTGGCACCCATGGTTCGACCAGCCCGAGGGGGAACCAATGGTCCACCCGCAGCTAGGGCGCGTATACACGCAGCACATCTACGTGACCGACCGTACCACGGTGAACGAAGGACAGCGTCCTGCAGCGATCGGCATGACGTGGACCGAGCTAGTTGCCGCCAACCCGAAGATCGCCAACTATGGCGCGATCTCCGGATGGGTACCCGGCATGGGCTACCACTACGGTCCGCCGGCTCCGGGACCCGCACTCCTGGTCATGGTCGGCCAGGACGAGCAGGTGTTCGGATTTGAGATCATCCAGCCGGCCGAACAGGGTTGGCACCCATGGTTCGATCAGCCGGAGGGAGAGCCGATGATGTTCCCATTCGGGCCGGCGTATACCCAACACGTCTACATCGTCCCGCCGTCCAGCATCAGCGAACGATAGCGGCCGCACAGATCTCCTGACCGCGGTGGGCCCCACGGTCCATCGCGGTCGACGCGCCGGACGCGCCGCTCGCCGGGCCGCGGACGCCCGGGCCCCCCGGTCACGACCCCTTCCTCAAACCTCCGGTGACCGGTACTCTCTGGAGCCATGGACAAGAAGAAGGGCGATGGGCGAGTGGTCGAACCGGCCGCGACCGAGGACCAGCGGCTGTTCACGCGGCCAACGCGCGAACAGAACTCGTTCATGGACTCCGACCCTTGGCGGGTGCTCCGGATCCAGGGAGAGTTCGTCGAAGGATTCGACCGCCTTGCCGGTCTGGGACCGGCGGTGACGATCTTCGGGTCGGCGCGCACGAAGCCGGAAGATCCGTGGTTTCAGAGGACCGTCGAGACGGCCCGACTACTCGCGGAGGCTGGGCTCGCGGTGGTGACCGGAGGTGGGCCCGGGATCATGGAAGCGGGCAACCGCGGAGCGCGCGAAGGAGGCGGGGTCTCGGTCGGCCTGGGGATCGAGCTCCCGTTCGAACAGGGGATCAACCCTCACGTCGACATCGCGGTGAACTTCCGCTACTTCTTCGTTCGCAAGACGATGCTCGTCAAGTACGCTCAGGCGTTCGTGATCTTTCCCGGCGGCTTCGGCACCCTGGACGAGCTGTTCGAGTCGTTGACGCTGATCCAGACCGGAAAGATCTCGCACTTTCCGATCGTGCTCTTCGGAACCGAGTACTGGAGCGGGCTGCTCGACTGGATTCGGAATACAATGCTCTCAAGCGGCACGATTTCGGCGGAAGACCTCGACCTGATAGCCGTGAGCGATTCCCCGCAGGAGGTCCGCGACATCGTCGTCGACGCGATCTCCGAAGGTCGAGCGCTCGACGAACGCGAGGAAGCCGCGCGGCGCGCGACCAGGGAAGCGTACACGCGCCGTTAGTGGACCGCGGTAGCCTCGGATACCCGCTGCGACGCCCGTCGGTCGGCTACGCGTTTCGCGATATGGACGACCGCGAACAGGAGCGCGCCGACGAGGGTCACGCCGGAGCTGGCCGGGATATCGATGAGGAGCGCAGCGGCAAAGCCGACCACGCTGACGATCAGACCGAACACCGACGCAAGGATGAAAACCCACTTCGTGCTCTTCGCGACCGCGATCGCCATCAGCGACGGCAGGATCAGCAGCGCGTCCAGGAGCAGCGCGCCGATGAGCCGCATCACGAACGTGATCGTGAAACCGACGGTCAGGATGATCAGCGTGTACGCGAGCGACTCGTTCACGCCGACCGATACGGCGACCTCGCGGTCGTAGAGCACGGCCTTCAGCTGCGGCAGAAACGCGACGAGCGCGATGATCAGGATCCCGGCGTAGACGGCGGTCATCCACGCGTCGGCGCGCGACATCGCGTAGATATTGCCCCAGAGAATCTGCAGCGAATCGTTCGCGGGCACGCTCCAGCGATAGATGATCGCGAACGCGAGACCGACGGTGAACACCATGAAGAAGGTCGTGATCAGCCCGACGTTCTGCTGCGACGTCGACCGCAACCGCGCGATCGACAGCACGACGACGCCGTTCGTCGCTAGTCCGATCAGAAGCGGGTTGAGCCCGGCGGCCAGTGCGATCGCGCCGCCCAGGAGCGACGCGTGCATCAGCGCAAAGCGCATCGTGATCAGGTTCAACCGCAGCACGAAGACCCCGACCAGCGGAAACGCGACGCCGGCGGCGAGCAGCACCAGGAATCCGCGCATCACCGGCGCGTACTGGAGAACCGCAAACGCGCTCATGGAGTCTCCGGCGTGACCAGACGCCCGCCGTCGATGACCAGATGCCGCCAGCCGGCGCGCGAAATCGAATCGATCTCGTGGGTCACCAGCAGCACGGTGATCCCGGTATCGGCGTTCAGTCGCTCGATGAGCGCGATGAACTCGCGCTTACCGGCCGCGTCCAGGCTCGCGGTCGGCTCGTCGAGGAGCAGGACCTCCGGTCGCTGGCACAGGCAGCGCGCGATCGCGGTCCGTTGCCGCTCCCCTCCGGAGAGGGGCGCGTAGAGCCGGTTCGCCAGGTGCGCGATCCCGGTATCGGCCATCGCGCGCGCGACGCGGTCGCGTCGCTCGGCCCGGGAGAGTCGCTCGGTACAGACGCCGATCTCGACGACCTCACGGACCGAGATAGGGAACTCGACGTGCACAGACTGCTGGTTCACATACCCGACGCGGCGATTCGCTCGGCCCGCCACCTGCCCGGCGACGGTCACCGTGCCGGAGTCGAGCGGTTGAACGCCGACGATCGCGCGTAGCAACGTCGTCTTCCCGGCACCGTTGACGCCGGTGAGGAGGATGCGCTCTCCCCGATCGACGCGGAGCGACACCCCCTGCAGGATCGCCACCGAGTCACGCCGAACCGACGCGGCGGCCACGTCGATCGCGGGTGCCGGGCGCGACTGAGCCGCGCCGGAGACATCGCTGCACGCCGCGGCATCGGCGGCCGTGGCGGCGCGAGCCGCGCGCTCCCGGATCTCCGCGAGCGCGTACTCCGGGTCGTCGATATCGGCGAGCGACTCTTCGGTCCGAC
>SKVA01000033.1 GCA_007129695.1 Spirochaetaceae bacterium
GATACCACCGGGACAGGCACAAATCACACGATCATGGACGCGGTCGATCGACTGACCCGCGCGCGCGCGGAGATCTCCTCGCGGATAGTCGGGCACGGTCGACTGATCGACGAGCTGTTCGTCTGCCTGCTCTGCCGCGGACACGCGCTGATCGAAGGTGCCCCGGGGCTCGGGAAGACCTATCTGATCAAGACCTTCGGCAACGTCCTTGCGCTGAGTACGACGCGGATCCAGTTCACCCCCGATCTGATGCCGGCCGACATCGTCGGCACGAACGTGCTGATCCGGGACGAAACCGGAGATCAGGTGATCCGGTTCCAGAAGGGACCGCTGTTCTCCCAGATCGTGCTCGCCGATGAGATCAACCGCGCCACGCCGAAGACGCAGTCGGCGATGCTCGAAGCCATGCAGGAGCAGGCGATCACGTACGCCGGCACTACCTACCCGCTGTCACACCCCTTCATCGTACTCGCGACGCAGAACCCGATCGAGATGGAGGGTACCTATCCGCTGCCGGAGGCGCAGCTCGACCGTTTCTTCTTCAAGATCAGCGTAGGGTACCCAAGCGCGGAGGAACTGCTCGCAATCGTCGACCGGACGACGGGGCCGGTACCCTCCGCTGTCGGCCATATTCTTGACGGAGCTCAGATCGCGGCGTTCCAGGAACTCGTTCGTGCGATCGTCGTCGCGCGCCCGATCGCCGAGTATGCGGTCAGACTGGTCACGGCGACGCACCCGGGCTTACCCGGCGCGCTGGAGATTGTACGGCGCGCAGTTCGCTACGGGTCGAGCCCGCGCGGCGCGCAGGGTCTGGTGCTCGCAGCGAAGGCGTTCGCGTTGATGGAGGGTCGCGAGCACGCGGGCTTCGAGGACATCCGTCGCGCGGCGCTGCCGGTGCTGCGCCATCGCCTGATCCCGAGCTTCCAGGGCGAAGCCGAAGGAGTCGACCCGGACACGATCGTGTCCGCGGTGGTTGACGCGGTTGCGGAGGTCGAGTGACGAGTACGCGGATGCTCGACGAGTCTTTTATGCGTGCGCTCGAGCAGCTGTCGTTCGTCTCGCGAAGGGTTCGCCGCCGCGCCGTTCGGGGCGAACGCGCAACCGTCCGACACGGTGCATCGCTCGAGTTCTCCGATCACCGCGCGTACCAGCCGGGCGACGATTTCCGATACCTCGACTGGAACATCTACATGAGACTGCAGCGCCTGTTCGTGAAGGTGTTCACCGCAGAGGAGAACCTGACCGTCCACATCCTGATCGACACGAGCCGCTCGATGTCCTTCGGCGATCCAGCGAAGCTGTGGTACGCGGGTCGGCTGGCGGCGGCGCTTGGGTACCTGGCCGCGGTGGATCTGGACCGGGTCGGGGTCTGCGCGTTCACCGACGGGATCGGACCGTCGATGCCCCCGATCAGGACACGCGCGCAGATCATGTCGCTTTTCGGTTACATCGAGTCGCTGACTGCCCGCGGCGCGACCGACTTCAACGCAGCGCTGGCCGACTACTCGCTCGCTGCGCGCCGGCCCGGGCTCGCGATCGTTATCACCGATCTGCTCGATCCTGGAGGATACGAGAGAGGGCTCGCCGCACTCCTCTACCGTAACTTCGACGTCGTTCTCCTTCACGTCCTTTCGGCGGAGGAAGTCACGCCGTCAGTGAGCGGTCTTGTACGGCTGGTGGACTCGGAGACCGGCGCAGAGACGTCGATCACCGCGGGCGCAGGCCTCACGCGCGAATACTCGGCGCGGCTGTCGAGCTATCTGCAGCGCATAGAGCGGTTCTGCGGAGATCGCGCGATCGATTACGTCCGCGCGACCACCGACATACCGTTCGAGCGGGTCATCCTGGATTCGATGCGCCGGGGGGCGTTCGTGCGATGACGTTCGCGTACCCTCTCGGGCTGTGGCTGCTGCTCGCCCTGCCGCTGATCGTCGTCGTCTACCTGTTACGACAGGAGCGACTGCGATTAGAGGTGTCATCGCTCTATTTGTGGACAGAACTACGCGCAACGCGGAGCCGTCGCCCTCGACTCGCATCGCTGCGTAGCCTGAGTCTGGTGCTGACGCTGATCGCAGCGGCTCTGATCGCGGCGGCGTCCGCCGGGATAGCGGTCGAGCTACCGGGCGTGCGGGGCCCCGAGCACCTTGTCGTTGTGATCGACACGAGCACGAGCATGTCGGCAGTGGTCAACGGCGTGTCGCAGATCGAACGCGCGCGTAACCGCGCGCGCGAGCGTATCGGACGAGCGCGACCGGAGTCGATCACGCTGGTCACGATCGGCGCGAACCCGACGGTAGTTCGGTCGAGAGGAACCGCCGCGGGCGAGATCGCGAATGCAGTCGGCGCGATCAGCGCGGACGGCGGGGTCCTTGACCCCGACATCTCGATGCAGGTCATCGAACAGCTCGCGGCCGACGATGTATCGGTAGTCGTGTTCACCGACCGCGTCGGCTATCGGGCACTGACGGCGCGTCAGCCGACGGTCCCGCTCGACATCGAGATCGTCGGCCCTGTCGCGTCGAACGCGGCGATCACCGCGTTCACGCTTCGACCGTCGCCAGATGGAGCGCCGGAGACGTACGCGTACGTGGAGGTTTCGAACTTCGGGCAAGAGCGGCTCGCGTCGGAACTCGAGCTACACGCCGACACCGACCGCATCGCCACGTTCCCGATAGCGCTCGATCCGGGAGAACGACGGCGTGTCGTGACGACGGTACCCGCGCAGGCCGATGTCTACCACGCAAAGCTCGTCGGCCACACCGACGCGCTCACCGCCGACGACGCGGCGTGGATCGTCCCGGTGCGCACATCGGCAGTCGTGCAGCTTGTGACGCCGGGGAACATCTTCCTGGAGTCCTTTCTGTCGATCTACCCCGGATTGACCGTGGTCACCAGACAGCAGTACGACCAGTCTATACGGTACGACATCCTTGTGATCGACCGGGTCCCTGCGCCCGTCGGGGTGCGGGGTCGCGCGATCGCGATCGCAACGGCGTTCCCCGACGGCCCGTTTGTCCCGGATTCAAGAGTCGAGCTGTCTCAGCCGCTCGCGATGTCTGACGACCACCCGCTCGGGAGGGGAATCGTCTCCGGACGCACGGCCGTTGGTCACGCACTGTCTGGTCGGCTCGACCCGCGCGCGACGGTCGTGGCGCGCTCAGGTTCTGTACCGCTCATCTACGAGTATCAAAGCGGGACCCGTACGATAGTCGGGCTGACGTTCGCACTCGACGACACCGATATCGGAGTCCAGACCGCATTCCCGGTGCTGATGAGCAACGCGATTTCGCGACTCGTCCCGACGTCGACGACCGACACTGTCCGGCTGTATCGCGCAGGCGACACCGTAGAGATTCCGGTGCGCCCCGGCGAAGAGGTGGTAGTGATCGCACCGGACGGAACCCCGACCCGGATCCGGCCGCGGACGAACGTCGCGTCGTTCGACCGTACCGGACAGGTTGGCGTCTACCAAGTCCGCGGTGAGTCGTTCACGAGTCGATTCGCCGTGTCGGTCGTATCGGCGTCCGAATCCGATATCGCCGGCCCACAGATGGCGCGCGCCGGGAGCGTGCCGCAACGATCGCTCTCCGGCGGGCTCCCGGCTGCCGGAGATCCA
>SKVA01000510.1 GCA_007129695.1 Spirochaetaceae bacterium
TCGACCGGTTCGATCTGCTCGACGTCGAACAGGTACTTCCGCTCGTTGATCGTGAACTCCAGCCGCTGACCAACTCTTGCATTCAGCAGCTCGTGGCCGAGCGGCGACAGGTACGAAATCACGCGGTTCTCCGGGTCGCTCTCCCACGGTCCGAGCACCGTGTAGTGCTCCGCCTCGTCGTTCGGACCGCGAAGCGTGACCTTGGTGCCGAATGAGACCGCTGTCGCATCGAGATCCTCAGGGCGGATGATCGTCGCCTTGTCGAGCTCGTCCTGCATCCTGGCAGCCGACGAGTTCAGCAGATCCTGGCGTTCCTTCGCGGCCTTGTACTCCGCATTCTCCTTCAGATCGCCGAGCGCCGCAGCTTCACCGATCTCCTTCGAGTTCTGCGGCACGTCGACCTCGTGCAGGTGCTTCAGCGCGCGCTGCTTCTCCTGGTACGACGCGAGCGTGACCATGAACCCGCCCCTGCTCATGCTTTCGATCTCGTCGGTCTCGCCGTAGAAGTGGAAACCGGGATGCTCGTTCATGATCTGCTGCTTCAGCTCGATCTTGATCGACGGATCGAGTTCCTTCACGTCGCGCACGAGCGTGTAGACGCGGTTGATACCGTCCTCGTCCGCCTGGGAGAGGTACTGGCGGATCGTGTTGTCCTTGAACAGGAAGTTATGGATCTGGCGGTTGATCTTGCGGTTCTGGCTGACATCGCGCCGGTTGTCGATGTCGCGGAACGTGAGGTCCAGGAGGTGAATCATCGCGATGAGGATCTTCTCGTACCCGATGTTGAGTCGTGAGAACCACCGGTCATCGATCACGTTCCGCGCGAGCCAGACGAACGCTTCGCGGTAATCACGGTAATTCTCGTACACGCGCATGAACAGCTCGACGAGCCGGTCGTGATGACCCGCGCGCTCGAGCTCGCCGATGATATCGCGCGACAGGTAGTACGGAAAGAGCCTGACGTAGAGCTGGGGCCACTCTTCGACATGCTCGCGTAGCTTGTGCACGAACTCACGCTTGAGCTCGGTCGAGTCGATCGCGCTGAAGACCGACTCGACCCCGTCGATCTGGTCGTACATCGTCCGGAAGTCGAGCTCGAGTCCGACGTCAAAGTAGCGGTGCTTCGCCACGATCCGCGACACGAGCAGGTAGCCGGCGACTACGGTCTCGTTCATCGTCGTCGCGCTCTTGATGCTCGCGACGAAGTACTCGACCATCTCGCGGAAGAACTCGGAGTCGGTACCGGCCTCGATCTCCGAGTCCATGTACTCGAGGAACTCCTCGAGGATACGGATCTTTTCGAAGTAGCTCTTCGCGCCCTTGAACTTGTTGTGCGTCTTTTCCCCGAGCGTGATCGGCTGATCGCGCACGACGAAGTGATCGGCCTTGTCGGCGAGCACGCCGAAGGTACTGTTCGTCTTGAGGATGCCGCGCGCTTTCGTGCTCCAGCTGCTCCACTCTCCGGCGGTGAGGATGCTCGGTACCAGTTCGGCCTTGACCTTCTTCATGTCCGCCGCGTTATCCGAGCTCTTGATGACCGTCTTCAGCCCCCAGACGATGTCCTTCTTGATCTTTTCGCGAAGCTTTTCCTTCTTCCAGACGCTGCGCAGCACCCAAAGGTGATCCTTCGGAAGGATTTCGAGCGCGCCAACGGCCATTTTGAGCGTCATCGCGTGTCCGCGCTTGCGCGCGAAGTCGATGACGATCTGATCACCCTTGATCGTACGGATGATGCCAACGCCCCATGACCGGTGATAGACGAAGTTGCCTTCGTCGAACGCGATATGCTTTTCGAAGTCGGCGATCGCGTCGTGCACATTGCGCCAGCTCTGATTGAGGTTCGACAGGCGGATGTACTCATCGAGCTGACTGTGAGCCCCGTACTTCTGCTGGAAACACTCGGTAATCTCTTTCCGCGCCCACGGATTCTTCGGGTCGTACTCCAGAACCCGCTTGAGAATATCGATCGACGTGTTCCAGTTCATGCTTTTGAAGTGAGGATAGAGGTCTTCGAGCAGCTGCACCGAACGCTCGGGGCTGACCGTCTTCGCGATCCGGCTTTCGGCGTGGTAGAAGAACTCGGTCTCGTCGGCGGCGTACTGGATCAGCTTGTGCCAGACTTCCTTGATGCTGTTGAACTGCCGCTTGTTGATGTAGCGGTGGAGCGCCTTCTTGTAGTAGTCAACGGCCTCTTCGATCAGGCCGTCTTCCTCGCGTTTCTCCGCAAGGTGGCGAACAATGTCGGCTTCATCGTAATCGACCCGGATGAGTCGTTCCCACACATCGTACTTCTTCTCGATCTGGCTTTCGTTGTCGTAGCAGTCTGCGAGCGTCCGCAGCGCGAACCGGTTCTCCCCAAACTCGAGGATCCGGCGGCACAGGTATTCAACGATGTTCCACTTGTGGTTGTCGGTGAAGATCTCGATCAGCGATACCAGGTTGCTGTCGTCCATCGTCTGACGGCTCAGATGCACGACACCCGACACGTACAGGCCGATGATGCTGTTCTTGGTGTGAATGAGGTGCTCATCGCACAGCTCGAGCACCTCCTGAGCAGCATCGTCCTTGACGACGTCGTCGAGCAACTCGTCGAGCTCGGCGAAGTTCGCAACGGTGTAGTTGTTCAACGCGGCGCGCGTCCACTTTTCCTGGTTCAGCAGCTCAGATACACGCTCGACGATCTTGTCCGACATGGCCCACTCCTAACTAGTTCGTATACAACCTGTAAACCCGATCGTTGAGAGCCCGCAGCTTCAGTAGAACCTCGTCGACCTTTGCCGCGTCGTCGCCGGCCGCGATCAGGTGATCTATCAGCCAGAAGTAGCGGTTTATGAGGCGCGGTTCCACCAACTCGCGTCGCGACCGTCCGTCGCGCAGTTCCCGTTCGAGCGAGTAGATGCTCTGCTTGAGCTTGCCGTACTCGATCG
The DNA here is from genome assembly GCA_007129695.1 of Spirochaetaceae bacterium. Taxonomy (GTDB): domain Bacteria; phylum Spirochaetota; class Spirochaetia; order DSM-27196; family SLST01; genus SLST01. The sequence continues at coordinate 2,928 of SKVA01000510.1, forward strand.
ACCGCAGCTCTCGCTTCACGTTGAAGACGCCGTACAACACTCCGTATACCGGAAGCCACTCGAGCAGCTCGTCCGATTCATGCCCAAACTCGGACGCCTTTTCGGTAAGCGCCTGGATCATCTGAGACTCGAGTACCTGTAAATGTACTCGCTGCGGGTCGAGGAAGAAAGCCTCGCGGAAGAATGCCTTCGCGGCGGGTACGTCATTGGTGAGTGCGTACGCGTCGGCAAGCTCCGCGGTGACCTCGGCGTCCGACGGGCGTTCGGCGGCGGCGGCCTCCAGGTAGGTGACCGCGCTGTCGTAGGCACCGAGTCCCTTGTGGCATCGCCCGATCCGAAGCAGGAGCTCTGGGTCGTGCGCGTCAGACTCGCGCAGCAGCGAGTCAAAATGACCGAGCGCAGTGCCGAACACGAACCGCCGGATCGCCTGGATGCACGGCTCGCACCGCGCCATCCTGCGAACGAACGCGTCGAACAGCGGCCACTGATCGAGCAGGAACTGGCCGCGCTCGAACTCGTGTCCGATACCGGCAAGCTGTCGCTCGCGTTCGTGCCAGAACTTGACGTATTTGAGCGATGTGATCACGTCTGGATCGTCAAAGTCGACCTGCAGCGCGCGCTCTAGCACCTCGACCGCCGACGCGAGATCGCGATCGCTGACGAGA
>SKVA01000144.1 GCA_007129695.1 Spirochaetaceae bacterium
CAGGAGGTCGTGAACGAAGTCCGGCTCGCTCGCCATGTAGACCAGGAACTCCTCGAGTCCGCAGAGGCTCCACGCGCGCTCGAACAGCAGCGTACCGATCTTCGCGAACACGAACCGGTCGCGCGGCTTCGCGAACCACGCGTCCAGACGCGCCCGAACCGCGTCGGCGTCAATGCGCGGGGGCGAGAACCCCGCGAGGCTCGGCCGTGCTATCCGCGCCGATGCGATGATGCCGATGTCGCGGTCGAGTCCGCTGCGATCCCACTCGACTCCCCAGTCGTCGCGGAAGACCGCACCGTCGTTCGACATCTCACCGCCGGTGAGCGATATCTTCGCGCAGTGGTTGCCCGCCCACTCGTCGAGCGCGTTCGTGTCGACCCCGAGGCGGGCCGCGAGGCGCGTCGCGACGTCGCCGGTAAGCTCGATCTGCCACGGACACCGGTCGGGCTGCTCGTGGCGCAACGCGGTCCGAACCCGTTCCGTGCGCGTCATTGCATCACCTTTCCGCCGTCCACGACGATGTTCTGCCCCGCGATCCCGGCGGCTGCGCCGGAGAGCAGGAAGAGCGTTACCGGCGTCACGTGCGACTCGTCCAGGAGGTACTTCAGTGCCTGGTCGCGGAGCAGGTCCCGCCTGTCCTCATCGGTGACCTTCTCTGCGAGTTGTCGCTCGGTCATGATCCACCCCGGCGACACCATGTTCACGCGGATGCCGTCGGCACCAAGATCGCGCGCGAGCGAACGCGTGAAGCCGACGATTCCCGACTTGGCGCTGTTGTACGCGGTATACTCGGCCAGGCCGAGCATGTAGTTCGTCGTACCGAGGTTGACCACTGCCTTGCCGGTGCCGCGGCGCAGGTAGTCGACCGCCGCGCGCGCGACCACGAAGAAGGAGCGAAGATTGACCGACACGACTCGGTCGAACAGCTCTTCGTCCGATTCATCAAACGGCATCGGTGGGTCGATCGCCGCGTTGTTCACCAGATAGTCGATCGAGCCTCGGTGCTCGCCGGCGGTCTGCACGAACGCTCTGGTCTGGTCGGCGTCCGCAAGATCGCACCGGATGAAGTGGGCGCGCGCGCCCCATATCTCCTCACACTCCCGGCCGGATCCGCTGTCGCGTCCGCAGAAGAACACCTCTGCGCCCAAACTGACGAGCGTTGCGCACAGATGCCGACCAAGACCGGCGGTGCCGCCGGTGACAACGGCGACGCGCCCGCCGAACTCGTCGGCCGATGGGAGAGCAGGAGTCGAACCTGTCACGCCCGCTCCTCGAGCGCGCGGACCGAATCCCGTACGATGAGGGTCATCGGCTCGATGCGATGCGGTGCGTCTGAGACGTGCTCCGGATGGTGGATCAGACTCATCAGAAGGTCGACCGCGTGTTCACCGGTTCGATCGAGGTGCTGTCTGAACGTCGTCAGCCGTGGGGACAGGTTCTCGCTGACCGGCGTATCGTCATACCCGAGTATCGAGACATCCTCCGGGACCCGAATCCCGCGCTCTGCGAGTACCTGGTACACGCCAAGCGTGATCGTTTCAGCCGCGCAGATGATCGCAGTCGGGAGATTCCTCCTGCCGATCAGCCGGTGGGCCGCCTGAATCGAGTGTGACCGCTCGCTTTGCGAAAGGTCGTCGATGACCCAGTCCGGATCGACGTCGAGTCCGTACTCCTTCATGTGCTGGTAGTAGCCGCGGGTCCGGTCCGCGAAGTTCGCGAGCTCACGGACTCCGCCGACGTAGCCTATCCTGACGTGCCCCATCCCAACCAGGTACTCGACCCCCTGCCGTGCCGCGGTGAGATTATCGCTCTCCACGAACGGAGCGTGTACGCCTTGTCGGAGGTTGTTGATCACCACGACGGGAACCTCCCGCTCCGACAGGAACACCCTGTGACGGTCTTCAAACACCGGCATCGACCAGATCAGCCCGGAAAACTCTCTGATCGTGTGGTGGCGGCTCGGCCATCTGATTTCGCGCTCGATGAGATCGCTATCGACCAGCGCCACGCTGTATGAGTGTCCCGATGCGGCGGCATGAACGCCGGTCAGAAGGCCACCCACATACGAGGAGTCGAGCCTGTAGCGACGGTAGTCGTTGACGAACCCGATCTTGAGCGTGCGCGTGGTCGACTGCCTGTTCTGATGCGTTTCATGCTCGACATCCGCCGCGTGCTTGAGAACCCGTTCGCGAGTGGCCTGGTTCACTTCAGGGCGATCGTTGAGCACCCGCGAGACGGTCGCGACCGACACGCCCGCTCGTTCGGCAATCACCTTCAGCCCCGGTCTCACTCTCATTAGTCGGTTCTTCCTGCTACCGGTATCGTAGCCTACTTCGGCGCATACAGCAACGAATTCCTGCAAGCCTTTTGCAGAGGACTGAAAAAAGTTGACGGCACGGAGAGACGGGTCTACAATGGCGAATCTTCATCGAGGAGGTTCACATGAAGAAATCTCTTTTGGTAATCTTGGTCCTGGTGATCGCGGCGACCGCCGTGTTCGCCGGTGGTGCACAGCAGACGACCGCTGCGGCCCGTCCGGTCGGCGGTCCGCTCGATCCCTATTCGCCACCACTGACGATCACGACGTGGCGTGGACTGAATAACCGGACGTACACCGACGGCCAGTCGTTTGAAGACAACATCTGGACGCGCGCAATCGAAAACGAACTCGGGATCGTGTTCGAGTACGTCTGGACCGCACCGACAAACGAGTTCGCGGCCAAGATCAACACGAGCCTGGCCGCCGGAGATTTCCCGGATCTTCTGACCCGGCTCAACCTTGAGCAGTATTACAGCCTTGCCCGCGTCGGACGGCTTGCGCCGATGAGCGCGCTGCTCGAGCAATACGACGTCGGTGAGGTCAGGAAGTATCTGGACTTCGGCGAAGGGGTCAACCGGCAGATGATGACGATCGACGGCGAGATCTACGGCTGGGGTGAGGGGCCTGCGATCATGGCCGGACGGCTCTTCGCTGCGCGCAACGACTGGCTCGCGAACGTCGGCCGCACGATGCCGACCACGTACGATGAGCTGATCGACGTCCTCTACGCGTTCACGAACGAAGACCCGAATCGCAGCGGCCGTCGCGACACGTACGGACTCGTGGCATCCGCCGCCTTCCTTGGAGGCGGTGCACCGCTTGAGCCGTTCTTCGCGTTGCACGAGTCGTACCCGAACATCTGGGTCGAGGACGGCGGCCGGCTTGCGTTCGGTGCGTTGACGCCGCAGACCAAGGAAGCGCTACGCGCATTGCGTCAGTTGCACGCGGACGGCGTTATGAGCCCCGAGTGGCCGGTCTTTGGCGCGTGGTCTGAGGCGCCCGACGAGATCGCGCGTGGTCGTGTTGGCGCAGCATTCGGTCAGGAGTGGTGGCACAACTGGGGCGCGGTAACGCAGACCGTGATGGAGAATCCCGGGATGGTCTGGGAGCACGTCTATCCGCGGGCCGTGACCGGCGACTACATGAAGAGCCCTGTCACCGCCCAGGTCACCAACATCAACGCGATGAACAGCAGCTTCGGGAATCCCGAGGCGCTCGTGAAACTGTACAACCTGAACCACATGAAGACGAAGAACCCGGATACCGCA
>SKVA01000230.1 GCA_007129695.1 Spirochaetaceae bacterium
GGATAGAGCGACTGCCTCCTAAGCAGTAGGTCGCGCGTTCGATTCGCGCCCGGGGTACTTTCGATCACGCCTGCCGATCCTGCCATTGACAGCTCCTCCAGTCCTCCCGGACAATTAAGGTGGAGGCACTATGGAAACGGTACGGGATCTCCTGGAGGACAAGGGACACGACGTGCACACCGTTCCAGAGTCGTGCACGGTGTTTGACGCGATACGGCTGATGGACGAACGCAACATCGGCGCTGTAATCGTCGTCGGCGCGGACGGCAGGATGACCGGCATCCTGTCCGAGCGCGACTACGCGCGCAAGGTAATCCTCCGCGACCGCTCTTCGCGCGCAACGCCGGTTACGGACATCATGACGCGTGAGGTCGTGATCGTCCGGCCCGAAAGCACGGTGGAGGAGGCGATGGCGATCATGACGCGTCAGCGCTGTCGGCATCTGCCGGTCATCGAGAACGGCGAGATATGCGGACTGATCTCTATCGGCGACGTGGTCCGGGCGTTGATCCACGAGCAGGAGTTCGTGATCGACCAGCTCGAGCACTACATCGCAGGCAGCCTGTAGGCACAACGAGAGCCGATCCGTGGTAGCATCGCGTCGGGAGGACGCGATGCGACCGGATGATGCGATACAGGGGGTTGACGGCGCGTGCCGGGCGGCCGAGGAACGGCGCGCCGAGCACCTGTCACTGCTGAAGGAACTCGTAGAGATCCCGTCGGTTTCGACCGACCCGGAGCACGCCGCGGATGTTGCGCGCGCCGCCTCGTGGATAGCCGCGCGGCTTGGCGAGTACGGCGCGACGGACGTGAGGCTGATCGCGACCGCGCGCCATCCGGTCGTATGGGCCGAGTTCGCCGCGTCTACGAACACAGACGCACCGGCGGGCGACGTCCCGACGGTTCTGATCTACGGACACTACGACGTTCAACCGGTCGACCCGATCAATCTGTGGAACACCGACCCGTTTACGCCGACCGAACGCGACGGAAGGCTCTACGCGCGCGGCGCCTCGGATATGAAGGCGCAGGTCATGGCGTGCGTCCTGGCGGTGAAAACCGCGACCGAGTGCGGGACGCTCGGTGCGACCGTCCGTTTCCTGCTCGAAGGAGAGGAGGAGATCGGATCGCCGAACCTGGCGGCGACGATCGAAGCGCACGCGGACCTCTTTCGCGCCGACGTCTGCCTCAATCCCGACACGGGGATGATCGACGCGTCGCTCCCGTCGATCCGGTACGGTCTGCGCGGCCTCGCCTACTTCGACCTCACGGTCCGCGGCCCTTCGCACGACCTGCATTCCGGGTCGTTCGGCGGGGTCGTTCACAACCCGCTCCAGGCGCTCTGCGAGCTGATCGCGGGCATGCACACCAGCGACGGATCAGTAGCGCTGCCCGGCTTCTACGATCACGTGCGACCGATCGACGACGCGGAGCGGGAGCGAGCGGCGGCGGTTCCATTTGCGGAGACCGACGTGAAGGCGCTGTCGGGCGTCAGCGAACTCTGGGGCGAAACCGACTACAGCCCGGTCGAACGGATCGGCGCGCGACCCACGCTGGAGGTGAACGGCGTCTGGGGCGGGTACACCGGGGAAGGATCGAAGACGGTGATCCCCGCCGAGGCGCACGCGAAGCTGTCGATGCGTCTGGTCCCCGACCAGCGGCACGAGGACGCGTATGGGTATCTGGCTGGCTATCTGGAGACGCACGCGCCGTCTACGATCGAGTGGGAGCTCACGCAACTGGCCGGCGGACCGGCGTACATCTGCGACCCCGACTCGCGCTTCCACCGTGCGTTCGCCGCGGCGCTGGAGACGGTCTGGGGCCGTCCGCCGATCCTGTCGCGTAACGGCGGAAGCGTACCGGTCGCCGGCGACCTGGAGCGGCTGCTCGGCATGCCGTCGATCCTCACCGGCTTCGCGCTCGCCGACGACCGGATCCACTCGCCAAACGAGAGCCAGCACATCGAAAACTGGTACCGCGGTATCGAAGCGTTGATCCGCTACCTGGGGGCGCCGGGATAGACGCCGCGATTCGTACGTCCGCGACCGAGATCCCCGCCGGTTACCGACGCACCCGAATGGTAGTAGACTGAAACTATCAGGAGGACAAGCTATGGCAGTAGAACACAGACGACTCGGACGACACGGCGTGCTCGTGAGCAACCTGTGCCTGGGCACGATGAACTTCGGCTGGGTCACCGATGAGAAGGAATCGTTCGCGATCATGGACCGGGCTCTCGAGCTGGGCATCAACTTCTTCGACACCGCAGACGTCTACGGCGGATGGTCTCAGTATCACGGGAAGACCGAAGAGATCATCGGCGACTGGTTCGCGCAAGGCGGTGGCCGCCGCGACGCGGTCGTCCTGGCGACCAAGGTCTACAACCCGGCGAACCACCCCGACGAACGCGCGGAACCCAACCACGACGGGCGCAGCCTTTCGGCGATGAAGATCAAGAGGCACGCCGACGGCAGCCTGCGCAGGCTCAAGACCGACTGGATCGACCTCTACCAGATGCACCACGTCGACCGCGAGGTCGGCTGGCTCGAGATCTGGGAGGCATTCCAGAGCCTCCAGAGCCAGGGGAAGATCGTCTACGTCGGGTCCAGCAACTTCGCCGGCTGGGACATCGCGACCGCGTGCCAGGAGGCGTTCCGCCTGGGCAAGATGGGTCTGGTGAGCGAGCAGAGCATCTACCACCTGGACAACCGGATGGTCGAGCTCGAGGTCGTCCCGGCGTGCCGTCACTACGGCATGGGGCTCATTCCGTGGAGCCCGCTCGGCGGGGGGCTGCTCGGCGGAGCGCTCCAGAAACTGGCCGAAGGCCGACGCGCGAATGAAGACTTCGTGAAGCGGGTCGAGGCGAAGCGCCCGCAGCTCGAGAAGTACGAGGCGCTGTGCAAGGAGCTCGGTCACGCGCCGGCGGAAGTGGCACTCGCGTGGCTGCTCCACAACCCGGTTGTCACCGCGCCGATCATCGGTCCGCGCACGGTCGCGCAGCTCGAAAGCGCGGTGCGCGCGACCGAGATAGCGTTCGACGACGCGACGCTCGCGAAGCTCGATGAGATCTTCCCGGGACCCGGTGGAGAGGCGCCGAAGGCGTACGCCTGGTAGCGAGCCCCCGCGTGCGGCTGCGGCAGCACCGTCGCAGCCGCGGCCGCGGCCGCGGCCGCTTGAATTTCCACCCAAACTGAATTATAGAATAGCGCATGAGTGAGGTTCTGGCCTCGCACGTGCTGGTGCTCAACCGGGGATACTCGCCGATCCGTACTACGACGGTTCGCGATGCCTTCGTTAAGCTCTTCGCATCGGTTGCCGAGGCGGTCGCAGTCGAAGATGGCGCCTACGTGAGCTATGACTTCCATAGCTGGGTCGAGGTGTCTCTGCTGCGCAACGAACTGAACGAAGCCCCGCCGGAGGCCGACTGGATCCATACGCCGTCGTTGTCGCTGATCGTGCCGCGCGTGATCAGGCTGCTCGACTACGACCGGCTCCCGGTGCACAGCGTGAAACTGACGCGCAAGAACATCTACGAGCGCGATCGCTACACGTGCCAGTACACGGGGAAGAAGCTCAAGCCAAGCGACCTCAACATCGACCACGTGATCCCGCGATCGCAGGGCGGCAGGAACACGTGGGAGAACCTGGTCACGTGCAGCGTCGGCGCGAACAGCCGCAAGGGCGGCCGCACGCCCAAAGAGGCCGGGATGAAACTGATCAGGAAGCCGACCCGGCCGGCGCCGCGCCATCAGCTCAAGCTCCCCAGGACTAACAAACGCTACCGCGACTGGGATCACTTCGTCAGCGACCTCTACTGGAACGCCGAGCTCGACGAGGATTGATCAGTCATCGCGGCCGGGTCGGGCTCTCTACTGCGGGTCGATCCGGTAGAGCGACCCGCGGCGGTCGTCGGTGATCAGGTAGAGGTGCCCGTCGGGCCCTTGGCGCACGTCGCGTATCCGGCCGATCGCGCGGTCGAGCAGAACCTCCTGGTGAACCACGCGATCGCCGTCAATGACGACGCGGCGCAGATGCTGTCCGGCCAGAGCGCCGATGAAGATGTCGCCACGCCAACCCGACATCAGATCGCCGGTGTAGAATGCCATTCCCGACGGCGCGATGCTCGGCGTCCAGTGGATGAGAGGCTCCTCCATTCCGGGAGCGCTCGTCCCGATACCGATGCGCGTTCCCGTTCCATAGTTTGCGCCGTGCGTGATCACCGGCCATCCGTGGTTGTCGCCAGCCCGGGCGATGTTCAGTTCATCCCCGCCCTGCGGGCCGTGCTCGTGCAGCCAGATCTCTCCCGAATCCGGGTTGATCGCGATCCCCTGCGCGTTGCGGTGGCCGTAGCTCCAGACATCGGCGGCCCCATCGCCCGATCGGACGAACGGATTGTCGGCCGGGACCGAACCGTCGGGAGCGATCCTGACCAGAGTTCCGGCGTGGTCGTTCGGATCCTGCGACCGGTCCTGCTGCCCGCGATCACCGATGGTGATGAGCAGCATCCCCGCGCGGTCGAACGCAAGCCGCGAGCCGAAGTGCCTACCTCCGGCCGACGCACGGTTCTGCCGCCAGATCTCCTGAACGTCGACCAGCCGCGATCCGCTCAGTCTGGCTCTGGCCACGGTCGTTCCAAGACCACCGCTGAACCGCGAGCTGTAGCTGAAGTAGATCAGGTTGTTCCGCTCGAAGTCTGGGTCGGGAATCAGGTCCAAGAGGCCGCCCTGCCCCGAAGCGGTGATCTGCGGCAACCCGTCGATGCGGGTCACGGCCCGCCCGTCGTAGCTCCACAGACGACCCGGTCGCTCGGTGATCAGCGTCCGCCCGTCGGGCAGGAACGCGATCGCCCACGGGTGTTCCAGGTCGGCCACAAGCTGTGTCAGGCGGAAGCCGGCCGCTTCACTCCGGTAGGTGCCCTGTGCCCGGTTCACGGCGGTCGGTGTGCCCGATGCGTGCGCAGCGACAACCAGTAGTGCAAGCAATGCGGTTACGATCGATTTCTGTCTCATACAGTCAACATACTGAGTCCACCGTGCCCGCGGCGACCGTAGCGGCGGCGGCCACTGGCACGGCTATTGCTGATCGTGCTACTATCCGGCCGTGACGGTAGACGAGATTGCTGGAATCGTGAACGGGCGGATAGTGTGCGGCGGTGACCTTGGCGACCAGCAGATCGAGTGCGCGTTCGCCGCGGACCTGATGAGCGACGTACTGACGCTGACGCAAGACAACCTTCTGTTCATCACCGGCCTGGTGACCGCGCAAACGATCCGAACCGCGGTTGTCGCAGACATTCGGGTCGTGCTGATCGTGCGCGGCAAGAGCGTTCCGCAGTCGATTATCGACCTCGCTCGCGCCAACGACGTCGTACTGATCGCGACGGACTACTCCATGTACCGCGCGAGCGGCGAACTGTTCGCCGCGGGACTCCCTCCGATCTACTGAAACCCTGAGCTACGGCGCAGCGTGCGCCGTCGCGCCTGCCGACCGCGCGATCGCCTGGCGAATCTCCTGGAGGACCGGGGGCGGATCCTCTCCGTACGCGACGAAGACGAGCGCAGCCCCGTTGATGCAGTACCGCTGCCGCGTCGGAAGAGGACCGTCGGGAAAGACGTGCCCCAGGTGAGAGCCGCTCAAGCTGTCGACGACCTCGATCCGGCGCGACCAGAGGCTGTTGTCCTCGATGTAGACGATAGCATCGGCGTTGATCGGCCGCGTATAGCTGGGCCACCCGGTGCCTGAATCGTACTTGTCTTCGGAGCGGAAGAGCGGCTGCCCGGTCGCGCGCGAGTAGTAGATGCCCTGACGCGTATTGTGGTTGAGCTCGTGCGTGAACGCGCGCTCGGTCCCGTGCTGACGGAGGATGTAGTACTCCGTGGAAGGCAGCAGACTCAGCCACTGTTCGTCGGAGAGCCGAACCGGAAACACCAGCGACGCGTTCTCCGGATGGATCGTTCGAGACGCCGGATCGTACGGCCAGTTCGCTGGAAGCGCGTACGCGCGTTCGAGCGCGTCGTCGACCGAACCGGAGAGCACGACCACCGGTGCGTTGGAGCGACCCTGCGCGTGCGCACTTTCGCGCGACGATAGAAGCAGACCGAGCGCAAGGAGCGTGACACCGACGCCCGACGCGACCACCAATCGCAAAACCTTACTCATTTGCTTAATGTAACGCCGGCACCCCCATACCGGCGATCAACCGCTGCTTTGCCTTTTCGGCATTATCTGCTATACGTAGAAGGACTCGCGCTGGTCAAGCGTACCGGTACCGGAGCCGATAAGCGAATGAGGGATCTATGAATAACAACGATATCGTGCCCGGCTTTGACGAGGAGAAGGACGACAGTCTCCGGATCAAGCTGCAGCGGGTGGACGGCGTTGAGGGAGCGCTCGTCCTCTATCTGAGCGGATACATCGACACGTACAACTCGAACTTCTTCCAGAAGCGGATCAACCGCTCGGTGGAGGCCGGTTTCGCAAAGCTGATCTTCAACTGCGGCGGGCTCACCTACGTGTCGTCGACCGGAATCGGATCGTTTACCGCGTTCCTGAAGTCGGTCAAGCCGCGCGGCGGTGACGTCGTGCTGCTCGAAATCCAGCCGCGGGTCTACGAAGTGTTCCAGCTCCTCGGGTTCTCTCAGTTCTTCACGATCATGGACACGCTCGAAGAGGCGATCAGGTACTTTGGCAAGACATCCACGCCCGTCGCGGCTGACGTCTTCCCCCGTGTGTTCAAGTGCCCGGTGTGCAGCACCCGACTGCGCGCGAACCGATCGGGCAGATTCCGCTGTTCGCGATGCAGGACGATCCTGGCCGTGGACCAGGGTGGACAAGTGTTTCTAGGATGACTCCTGCGGCGCAGCGCTTCTGGGAACAGGTTGCCGCAGCTTACCAGACGAGCCCGCTCGATATCTTCATCGTCGTGTTCTCCGTCGTTCTCCTTGTCGGAGGGCTTACGACGTACGCTATCCTGCTGTCGCGCAAACGCCAACGCGGACAGCGCGCGTTGTCGCAACACGTCTTCGACCAGAAGATCGCCGAGCGCCACGTTGGCCCGAGCGGCGTTGAACTGCTCAACCACATGAGCCACTACCTGAGGGATCGTGCGCAGATTCACCAGCTGGTGACCGACGAAGTTGCGTTCAACTCGTGCGCCGCGCAGATGCGCGAAAACGGAGAGGCGACCGCCGCATCGATCGCCGCGCTGCGCGTGACACTCGGTTTTGAGTCGGACCGGTCAGAGCGCGCGCCGCGATCGAGCGTGAACGTACCAGAAGGATCGATCGTGCTGATCGCGCGCAACAAGTACCGTAAGCCGTTCAAGGCAAAGGTGCTCTCACCGCGGCCCGAAGCGTTTCGCGTGCGCGTCGTGGATCAGGCTGCGCGGCTTCCGGCGGGCGCCGGCGTCGACGTCTTCTTTCACAACAACGCCGGTGTGTTCACGTTCCGCTCCACGGTGCTCGGGGAACGGTCCGGCGAAGCGATGCTTACGCACTCCGAAGAAATCAAGCAGTACCAGAAGCGCAAGTACTACCGCAAACGCGTGAGTCTGTCGGTCCACGTCTACCCGTTCGACACCGAAGCACCACTGCTCGCGACGTTTCGTGAGATCGGGGGCGGCGGGGCGAGCCTATCGAATCCCGACCAGCACTTCAAGGCTGGCGACAATATTGAGCTGCGGTTCGCTCCCGACGCCGAAGAGATCCGCGTGACCGGCACGGTAGTGCGGGTCAGCGACGCCGGGCGAACGATTCACGTGAACTACGAGCACATCCGGGACGCGCTTCGCGACCGGATCTACCACGCGATCTTCAAACCGCCGAAGGACGAGCAGGAAGAAATGGACCGCCGACGCGCTCAGGGCGAAAACACGACCGAATAGACGCGTTCCCCGGTAAGCGTCAGTACGTCAAGCACGGGCACGCTGAACCGCACCGCCCGGTCGCCCGATCCCGGCTCGATCCGGCCGCCGGTCTGCCGGATGATCGGGGTCGGTGTCCGAACGACGACGTCGATCGTCGCGTCGTCGAGGACGCGCTCGACAACCCTACGCTCACCGTACTCCTCGAGCGCCCACGCCATTTCGGCGCGGAACTCGCTTCGGCTCACCGACCCGTCGGTCGGCGGCAGCAGCAGACCGGCGAGCTGCGCGGCACCCGGAGGTGAGAGGTCCATCATCCGGTCGAGCGCCTCGCGATCGAGCCTCAACCGCAGTTCGCGCTCGGCTGCACGACGAACGAACGCGAGCACGGGTGTCCCACTCCCGGTGGGAGGGAGGAGCACGTTGACGTCGGTGAACGACACGTCTACGCGAAGCGTGCCTCGTTCGGGCTCCTCAAGCCGGGTGATCCGCGTCCCGGGTCGTTCGGCGAACACCGCGCGAATGTGGTCGAGGTCGAAGACGGGATGCTCGGCGTCCGCACCGGTCATCGCGCTCATGAGGTCGGTGAAGTACGATACCATGATCGGATGGAGCGTCACCGTTACCGACGCGCTGCCCGACCCGTCCGACTGAATCGTCAGATCTTGCCGGGCCGAGCATCCGGACAAGCCTGTCAGAAACGCGAACGCAAGGATCGCGCCGATGAGCGTGAAAATCGAAGAACGGACGGCTGACTGTCTCATCCGACGAAGATACCGCGATCGCGCGCAACTATCAGCGACCGCGCGGCGCGGCGGCACGGTAGCCGCTCGGCGGCGGTCAGTCGACCTCACCGTCTGAGAGGCCCACGGGCAGCGCCGCGGGCCGGTCGCAGCTGGTCGTCATCTCGTAGAAGCCGCCGGTCTCTCCGCTTTCGAGCAGGCCGTGCATGACTTCCAGCACGTGCAGCGCGAGCTCTCCCGACGCGCGGTGCGGCCGCCCGAAGGTCGCCGCGTGCGTCATGTCGAGCAGCCCGATCCCGCGGCTGTTCTCGCTGTACCCGTGCGACAACGGCACATCGACCCAGTCGTCCTGCCCGGGCCTGAAGATCTGCACCGGTCCCCAGAACGTGTTGGGGTCGGGCACGCCGATCGACCCCGCCGATCCGAACAGGTCGATCCGCGGGAGCCGGCTCTTCCACACGTCGAAGCTCACGACGAGCGTACCAACCGCGCCCGACGCGAACTCGAGCGTGCCGGCAACGTAGGTCGGCGTGCTGACCGGAATGCGCTCGCCCTTGAGCGCCCCGGCGGTGACAAGGCGTTCGGGGAAGCTGATCCGAGTCGCGGCCGACAGCCGCTTCACAGGCCCAAGCAGCGTTACCATCGTCGTGATGTAGTAGGGGCCCATGTCGAACAGGGGTCCGGCGCCGGGCTGGTAGAAGAAGTGCGGGTTCGGGTGCCAGTTTTCGGGGCCCCGTCCGGTCATGAACGCGGTCACACCGACCGGTGTCCCGATCCACCCGTCGTCCAGGAGTTTGCGCACGGTCTGGAGTCCGCCCCCCAGGAAGGTATCGGGCGCCGACCCAAGCCGCACCCCCTTCTCCTTCGCGAGCGCGACGATCCGCTTCCCGTCGTCGAGCGACGTCGCAAGCGGCTTTTCGGTGAAGCTGTGCTTCCCCGCGTTCAATGTCTTTTCGCAGATCTCGGCGTGAACGGCCGGAATAGTGAGGTTCAGCACCGCATCGACGTCGGAGTCGTTGATCAGCTCATCGACCGACAACACCTTCGCCACGCCGTACTCGGCGGCCTTCTCCGCCGCTCGATCCTTCAGGAGATCCGCGACGGCAACCACCTGGTTCTCCGTGAACCGGTCGCGGATGTTCGTGAGGTAGATATCGCTTATCTTGCCGACGCCGATGATTCCGATGCGCATGAGGTGCTCCTGATTGGGATAGCGCGCATCGTATACGCGGCGTCCGGTTGTGTCAAACAGTGGTTGCACGCGCGTGGTTGCACGCACGCCCCCGGGCGAGCTACCTTATCGGCATGATTCACAAGCCGCTACCGAATATCAGCCCGCGCGCGTGGGAGCACCCGGCCGACCGTGCGGCGCTCGCCGCGCTGAAACAGGTGCCCGGGCTCGACGACGTGATCAGGTTCTTCCTGGGGCTCACCGGGGAGAAGTCGATCCGCCTGCTCTTTCTGGCGTCCGCGGTTCGGGTCGGGCCCGCGCAGTTCGCTCGGCTCGACGAACTGCTGACCGAGGCGTGCCGGGTGCTCGATGTGACCGACCGGCCCGAACTCTACGTCACGCAGAACCCGATGCTGAACGCGGGAGCGGTCGGCGTGCAGAAACCGTTCATCACGCTGAACTCGAGCATGATGGACACGCTCGACGACGATGAGACGCTTGCGGTCATCGCGCACGAGCTCGCGCACATCCTGAGCGGCCACGTGCTCTACAAGACGCTCCTCTGGTTCCTTCTGAACGCCGCTGCGTTCTTTGTGCGGATTCCGGTCGCGCAGCTGGTGCTGATGGGCGTCCTGACAGCGCTGAAGGAGTGGGACCGCAAGAGCGAGCTGTCGGCCGACCGCGCGGGCCTTCTGGTCGTGCAGGACCCGAAGGTCGCGACGACGCTGCTGATGAAACTCTCCGGCGGTCGGCACCTGGACCAGATGAGCGTCGACGCGTTCACCGCGCAGGCCGACGAGTACGACGCCGGAGGCGATCTTCTTGACGGCGTGTACAAGTTGCTCAACCTCATGAACCAGTCGCACCCGTTCCCGGTGCTTCGCGTCAGCGCGGTCAGGGGATGGGCGGAGACGGGTGAGTACCAGCGGATCCTGGCCGGCGAGTACCCGACGCGTACGCGCGATGAGGCCGATCTGGCCGGCGACTTCACCGCGGCGTCCGACGCGTACCGCGAGGAACTCAAGGCGTCGAAGGACCCGCTCGCGCAGGCGATGAGCGACATCGGCGACAGTATGGAGTCGGTCCGCCACGAGGCAGAGAAGCTCTTCACGTCGGTGTTCGGTGGTCAGAAGCGAGAGTAGCCGTCAGGATATCCGGCAGAGCCGGGGGAGCGACCGTATGACGCCACTGTTCAGGAAGCTGAATCTGAAGGAGCAGACCCAGGTCGTCGTGATCGACGCGCCCGACGAGTTCGAGGCCGAGCTTTCGGCGCTGGTGGAGCTCTCTGCGGTTGGCGTGCTCCGATCCGCCGCCGGGACACCGACGATCGAGTTCGCACTCGTCTTCGTCCTGACGCAAGACGGTATCGACAAGCACGCGCGTGAGATCGTCGCGAAGGCTCCCGGCGATCCGATCCTCTGGTTCGCGTATCCGAAGGCGAGCTCGAAGCGCTATTCGTGCGACTTCAACCGCGACTCGGGCTGGGACACCTTGGGTACGCTCGGGTTCGAGGGCGTCCGCCAGGTCGCGATCGACGACGACTGGAGCGCGGTGCGATTCCGCCGCGTCGAGCACATCAAGAGCCTCACGCGCGAGAAGAGCCGCGCGATCACCGCCGACGGGAAGCGACGCGCGCCATCCCGACCCCGGAGAGGAGAACAACAGTGAACGGACAAGGTAGACCAGCGGGCGCGCCGGCGCGCGACGTCGTCGTTGTCGGGCTCGGTTCGATGGGCTACGGGATGGCTACCTCGCTGCTGCGCGCGGGACACCGGGTCCACGGCGTCGACGTGTCGGCAGACAGGGTGGCGAACTTCCGCGCCGAAGGCGGCGTTGACGCGATCGACAGCCCCGACACGCTCGTGATCGTCGTGCTCAACGCCGCGCAGACCGAGGCGGTGCTGTGGGGCGAAGACGGATGGGCGGGCCGACTCGCCGCCGGCGCAGTCGTGATCGGCTGCTCTACCGTGGCACCGGTCTTCGCGCGCGATATGGCAGCGCGCTGTGACGCGGCCGGGCTCCACTACCTGGACGCGCCGATCTCAGGCGGAGCGCAGCGCGCGGCCGACGGTACGCTGTCGGTCATGGCGTCGGGGACGCCCGCGGCCTTCGATGCGTCCGAACCCATCCTGGACGCGATCGCAGAGACGGTGTTCCGCCTGGGAGACGAGGCCGGCGCGGGGTCGGCGATGAAGGCGATCAACCAGATGCTCGCCGGCACGCACATCGCCGCGATGGCGGAGGCGATCACGTTCGGCATGACGCAGGGAGTAGACCCGGCGCGGACGGTGGAGGTGATCTCTCAGTGCGCGGGAACGAGCTGGATGTTCGAGAACCGCGCCCCGCACGTCGTGGACGGCGACTACGCCGCGCGCTCCTCGATCAACATCTGGCCGAAGGACCTGGGCATCGTGCTTGATATCGCACGCGATGCGCGCTTTGCCGCGCCACTGACCGCGGCGGCGCTGCAGCAGTTCCTGGCCGCCGCGGGGTCGGGCCTGGGCGACCAGGACGACGCGGCGGTCGCGAAGGTCTACGCGCGCAACGCGGGGCTTCGCCTCCGGGGCGATTCATGACAAATCCGATTGCCATGAGACGGCCGAAGGGCTAATTTCTCCAATACGGAGGCACTATGCTCAAAGAAGGCGACAAGGCGCCGGCGTTCACGCTGGCCGATGAAACGGGCAAGCAGATCAGTCTGACGGATTTCAAGGGGAAGAAGGTGGTGGTCTACTTCTACCCGAAGGACGACACACCGGGATGCACGAAGGAAGCGTGCAGTTTCCGCGACAACTACGACGCGATCCTCGCCAAAGGCGCGGTCGTCATCGGCATCAGCCCCGACGATGAGGCCAGCCACGGCAAGTTCAAGTCGAAGTTCGACCTGCCGTTCTACCTCCTTGCCGACCCGGAGAGAAAAGCGATCGACGGCTTCGGCGCATGGGGTGAGAAGAGCATGTACGGCAAGAAGTACGAGGGCGTCATGCGCAGCACCTTCGTGATCGGCGAAGACGGCACGATCATCAAAGCCTGGCCTCAGGTCAAGCCCGAAGACCACGCGATAGAGGTGATGGAGGTCCTGTAGGTCGAGGCTCCGCCGGGCTGGTGTGGATGACCGCCCGGCGTGGGCGACCACGCCGTCGGATCGGCCGATGGCGCGGTGCCCGGCCGATCGCTGCGCCGCCACCCTTCGTCGGATCGGCCGATGGAAATTCGGTCGATTCGGCGATACACTTTCCGA
>SKVA01000449.1 GCA_007129695.1 Spirochaetaceae bacterium
ATCCTAACACGAACCTAACGCATTTCTAACACTATACTCACTGGTGAACAGTAGCCTCGGTGAAGTGGAGAAAAAATGCGACTGACGCTCTCATTGGCGATCGCAGCTCTGGTGGTTGGCGCAACCGTCGTCGGACACCGCGACGGTGGACGCGTGGAACTCGCGGGCAGCTCCACGATGCTGCCTATCGTCGAATGGACGCTCTACCGGGTCGTCGATGACGCGTCGATCGGCACCACGAGTTACGCCGCGGTCGGCAGCGGAGCCGGCATCGCGCGACTGCTTGCCGGTGAGGTCGACGTCGCCGCATCGAGCAGGCCAATGAACCCGACCGAGCTGGCCGCGGCTATGTCGGCCGGGGTGAGTCCCGTCGGCGTCGTGATCGGCTACGACGCGGTGTCGATCGTCGTTCCCGAGTCCAACACCTGGGCGACCAATCTGACGCACGATGAGCTGCGCCGCGCGATGTCGACCGCGATCGCGTGGTCGGACGTCCGCTCGTCGTTTCCGCCAAATCCGATCGTCAGATTCGTTCCGGGTGCCGACAGCGGAACCCTCGACTTCATCGCAGAAGCGCTCTTTGACGGCGATCCTGCTCCGATGCTTTCCGCGTCGCGCGTGCAGTTCTCCGAGGACGACCACGTGCTCGCGCGTGGAGTCGCCGACAATCGCGACGCGATAGGGTTCTTCGGCCACGCGTACGCGCACCGGCTTCCGGGCACGGGGGTACGGACGGTCGCGATCGACGGCATCACACCCGACACCGAAGCGGTACGGCACGGCGCGTACCCGTTCGTGCGTCCGCTATCGATCTATTCGACCGAGTATGCGCTTCGACACAGGCCGGAGGTCGTCGCGCTGTTCGGCGCGTTCCTCAGGCACGCCGCGGAAGCCGTTGCAGTGAGCGGCTACTTCGACGCGGCCGATACGACGATCGCAGAGGGCATCGCGCGCGTGGCCGAGTACCGGCGTGACGCTGCCGATGACGGCGAGCGGGTGCGATGATGTCGCGAACCCGGTCTGCCCCGGCCTGGTTCGCCAGGCGCCGACGTCCGGTCGAAGCCGCGATCACGGTGGTGTTCGCCGCGGCCGCGATCGTGTCGGCGATGCTCCTCGTCGGCATCGCGGCGCTGCTCGCCTACGAAACGGTAGCGTTGATCGCACGGACCGGGGTGAACGTCGGCGCCCTCCTGTTTTCCGCCCGATGGGTGCCGGAGAGCGGCGACTTCGGAGTGCTCGCGTTCGTTGTCGCTACGATCCTGACGAGCGCGATCGGCCTGGCGTTCGCGCTGCCGGTAGGCATCGCGACGGGCACCTACCTCGAGGAGTTCGCGTCGGCTCGCGTTCGCTCGCGTGTGGGCCCCGTGATGGAGACGGCGTCGCACGTCCCGACCGTCATCTTCGGATACTTCGCGCTGACTGCGCTCACCCCGGCACTACGGAACGTTTTCGGTGATGGTGTCGGCGTGTACAACGCGGCTTCCGCGGGGCTCGCGATCGGGTTCGCGCTCGTGCCGTACGTCGCGGCGCGGACGCAGGAGGCGATCTCTGCGGTTCCGATCGGGTTTCGTACGGCAGGGGTGAGCCTGGGCGCGACGACCGCCGAGAACGCGATCCGGCTGATCCTTCCTGCATCACGGTACCGGCTTGCGACGGTCTGTCTGAACGCGACCGGACGCGCGGTCGCCGAGACGATGATCGTCGCGATGGCCGCCGGGATCGGACCACGGCTGGCGATCAACCCGTTCGCGGCGGTTGAGACGATCGCCGGTCACGTCCTGCGGGTCGGGGCCGGCGGTTCAGCGGCATCGATCGGTGAGCGCGGTGTGTTCGTCGTCGCGGCGCTGCTGTTCGCGGCGACGGTTGCGATATCGGCGGCGAGTCGCTCGCTCGCCCGCAAAGACCGGCGGGGGCGATCGTGAAACGGCCGCAGATGCGGCCGCAGATGCGGCCGCGAGCGCGCTCGAGCGCCGTGGTTCGCGCGCTCTTCGCGTTCGCGACGGTCGTCACGCTGGCGTCGTTGACCGCGGTTGTCGCTCACGTCGTCAATACCGCAGCGGGACTCGTCGCAGTCGGCGGTCCCGATGCCTCCGACCGCTCGCCGATACCGGACTCACCCGTCGCGACGTCGGATCAGACCGGTGAGGGCGAGGTGATCGCAAGCTGGACGCTTCTGGAGTCGCTGGTGCGTCGTCGGCAGATCGAACGCGAGGTCTCCGCCCTCCTCCCCGAAGGGACCCGACTCGAGTTCCGCAGCTGGCTCAGTCTATCGTTCGTCACCCGCGGATACAGCCCGAACCCCCTTCGCACCGGCATACGCGGCGCGCTGATCGGATCGGTATGGATGGTCGCGATCGCGGTGGTAGTGGCCGTACCAACTGGAGTCGCGGCGGCAATCTACCTTGAGGAGTTTTGCCCCCGGGATCTGCTTCGGAAAGCGATGCGCGAGAGCGTACATCTCCTGGCCGGTGTGCCGTCGGTGGTCTACGGGTTGATCGGGCTCGTGCTCTTCGTCAGGTTCCTCGGACCGTTGACGTCGGGCGCGGCCTTTGGTGCGACCGCAACGCGCGTTCCTACCGGCCGGACAATCGTGTCGGCCGGCCTCACGTTGGCGCTTCTGACGCTGCCTCGGATCGTCATCGCGGCCGAGCAGGCGATCAACGCGGTCGAACCGCGAGTACGCCTCGCCGCGTTCAGCGTCGGCGCCACCCGGTGGCAGGTTGTGCGCGACCACGTACTCCCGCAGGCAGGACCCGAAATCGGCGCCGCGGCGATACTCGCCATCGCGCGCGCGGTCGGTGACGCGGCTATCGTGATCATGGTCGGAGCGTCGACGGTTGTGATCGCCGATCCGGGGCCGTTCGCCGCGTTCACGGCGCTGCCGGTGGTCGCGTACCAGTGGGCGATGCGGCCCGACGCGTCGTACCGGGGACTCGCGTCGGCCGCGCTGCTCGTGTTGCTGCTTCTCGTGGTAGTGTTGAACGCAGCCGCAGCCGTGGCGCGATCCCGAGCGCGGAGGACGCGATGACACACGACGTGGGCTCGACGAACGAGCGCACCGCCATACTCAGCGCTGAAGATCTGGGCGTAGCGTACGACGACATACCCGCGGTCAGCAATGTGACCGTCGCGTTCGCACGAGGCGAGGTCACCGCGCTTATCGGGCCCGCGGGTTCGGGCAAGACGAGCGTGCTGCGCGCGCTGAACCGGCTCCACGATCTGACACCGACGGCTCGCGTGCACGGAAGCGTCAGACTCCACGGCAAGGACGTCTACGATACCGATGTCGACGCGTTCGAGGTGCGCCGCCGTGTCGGAATGGTGTTTGAAACCCCGGCCCCGTTCCCGATGTCGATCTACGACAACGTCGCGTGGGGTGCGCGGATGCACGCGCGCACGCTCGACCTCGACGCGGTCGTCGAACAGGGGCTCGAGCGCGCGGGGCTGTGGGACGAGGTCAAGGACAAGCTGCGCCAGAGCGCGCTCAGACTGTCGGCGGGTCAGCAGCAACGGTTGTGCATCGCGCGGACAATCGCGGTCGATCCGGACGTGATCCTGATGGACGAGGTAACCGCGCCACTCGATCCGATTTCAACCGGCAAGGTCGAGGAGCTGATACTCAGGCTGCGGCAGGACTACGCGATCGTACTCGCGACGCACAATGTCCAGCAGGCGGGCAGACTCTCCGATCGGGTTACGTTCTTCCTGGTCGACGACAATCGTACCGGTCGACTGATCGAGTGGGCCGAAACCGATTCGATGTTCTTCGCGCCGCGTGACGCGCGAACGGAGGCGTACATCTCCGGTCGCGCCGGAAGCGATCTGTCCACGCGAGGGAGGACCGGGTAATGGAATCGCGGCTGCGACTCGACCGGAAGATCGACGAGCTCTATCAGGACATCCTCAAGATGGGAGCGCTCGTGGAGGAGGCGATCCGCCGCGCGGTCGAAGCGCTCAGCGCGACGGATGAACAGCTTGCGCGTACCGTGATCGATGGCGACGGTCTGATTGACGCGCTTCACCTGCGGATCGAGGATTCGGGCACCCATGTCGTCGCGCTCGAACAGCCGGTCGCGAGCGACCTCCGCGGGATCATCACGACCATGCGCATCGCGAGCGAGCTCGAGCGGATCGGCGACCACGCGCGCCACATAGCGCGTGCGGTCGGTCCGATGCCGCCCGAACTGCTCGATTCGGCGGTCACGCGGATCGGAGCAATGGCGCACCGCGCCGCGCAGATGGTTCACGACGCGTTGACCGCCTACGTCGACGGTAACGTCGACGCAGCCCGGGCTGTCGCGCGCCGCGATGACGAGATCGACGCCGCCCACGGCGAGCTCCGTCGCCGCCTGATCGAGATCATGCAGAAGCGCCCCGATCTGGTCGAACCCGCTCTCGAACTCGCGTTCGTCAGCCGGTTCATCGAACGCGTGGGGGATCACGTCACGAACATCTGCGAGTGGATCGTCTTCGCCCGCACCGGAGAACACGTGGAGCTCAATGGGTAGCGTATGAACCGAAAGACAGTACTGGTAGTCGACGACGAGAGAGACATCGCCGAGCTCGTGCGGGTCACGTTGACGCGCGACGGGTTCGGCGCCGAATGCGCGTACAGCGGCGAGGACGCGCTCGCGCGAGCGGCGGCGCTCGCGCCCGACCTGATCGTACTCGACCTCATGCTGCCGGGGCTGAGCGGTATCGAAGTATGCCGGCGCCTGAAGGAGGACGACGCTACTCGAAGCATTCCGATCCTGATGCTGACCGCGAAGACCGAAGACTCGGACATCGTGGTCGGGCTCGAGTCGGGTGCCGACGACTACCTGACCAAACCGTTCAGCCCAAAGGTGCTCGTCGCACGCGTGAAGACGATTCTCCGCCGCGAACACTCGGGCGGCACGGCGGCGGCAGCTGCGGCGGCAGCTGCAGCTGCAGCTGCAGAGACGATTTCGATTCACGGCGTGACGATCGACGTGTCGCGCCACGAGGTAGCGGTCGACGGAGAGTCGGTACAGCTGTCGGCGACCGAGTTCGCAATCCTCGAGTATCTGGCGCGCAACCCCGGCTGGGTATTCTCCCGGTACAAGATAATCGACGCGGTCAAGGGCAAGGACTACCCGGTCACCGAACGGTCGGTCGACGTCCAGATACTGGGACTGCGGAAGAAGCTCGGGTCGCGCGGAACGGTCATCGAAACGGTCCGCGGGGTCGGATACCGGCTTCGGGCCCGATAGATGGCGACACCTCGACGTCGCCCACGCCGTCAGTCGCTGTTCGCGCGGCTCTACCCTATCCATCTGGGTATCGTGGCCGCGTCGCTCCTCCTGGTCGCCGGCGCATCGCTCGTTACGTACGCCCGGGTCGACTCTGCACGGATCGTGGCGACGCTCGAAAGGTCCGCGAAAGTCGTCGCGGCCGGACTGCGCACCGACAGCGACCGAACGCAAGGGTTCGTCGCGAGCGTCATCGACGCGGCGGCGCTCGACTCGATCGATGTCTTCGCGTCTGACGGTTCGCTCGCCTACGGTGCTCCCGCCGGTGCCGCTTCGCGGGAACTCGGACGGCGAACGGGAAGCGGGATCGTCCGGCTAAACGGCGCGCGCTACGCGTACGCGGTCGAACCGCTCGCGAACGCGGGCACTCCATCGGACATCGCACAGGTACGGATCGTCAAGCGGCTCGAGTCCGAGCCGTGGCGGCACGGCGCTCCGCTGCTGGCGGTGTTCATCGCCGTCGCGTTGACGCTGGCCGCCGCGGCCGCCGTGCTGTACCGGTACCTCCGCTGGATAGATGAGCCGGTCTCGGCGATTCGCTCGACCGCGCGGTACCTGGCACGCGGAGAGCTCAACGTGCGCGTGCGAACGCAGGGCCCCCCGGAGTTACTCGCGCTCGCCGTCGATATCGACGAAATGGCAGATCAGCTTCGTCGGAGGATCGCCGACATCAGCCGTCAACGCAACCAGCTCGAGGCGATCCTGTCGAGCATGCTCGAAGGCGTCGTCGTGCTCGATCAGTCTCAGACGATCGTCAGTCTCAACGACGCGGCTGGACGACTCCTGAGCGTGTCACCGTCGAGCGCGACAGGGCGCACGCTCATCGACTCGCTGCGAAACGCCGAACTCGACGAAATAGCACGCGCGGCGCTCAACGGCGAGCAACCGGTTGAACGAACCATCACGCTCTACCGTGAGCGCCCGTTGCACGTCCAGGTGCACGCGACGGCGCTCGAACGCGACGGCGTGTCGCCGCGCGGCTCTCTGATCGTCCTGAACGACATCACCAGGATAGTCCAGCTCGAGGCGCTTCGCAGGGACTTCGTCGCGAACGTCAGTCATGAGCTTCGCACGCCGATCACATCGATCAAGGGATTCGTGGAGACGCTCCTTGACGATGATTCCGATGACCGCGACGAGCAGACTCGGTTCCTCAGGATCGTGCTCCATCACGCGAACCGGCTGAATGCGATCATCGAGGACCTGCTGAGCCTGTCGCGGCTCGAACAACCCGACCAGCGGCTGCGGTTCGAGCGGTTCTCGATGGCGAAGGTGCTCGAATCGGCGATCGAGGCGTGTTCGTCGCGAATCTCAGAGAAGCGGATACGGATCGAGCGCGAGGCGGACAACGACGACGACGACGCGTGGGGCAATCCGAGCCTGATCGAACAGGCGTTGATCAACCTGATCGACAACGCGGTCAAGTACTCGGCCGACGAAAGCACCGTCGCCGTTGCGCTGATCCTGCGCGACGCGTCGCTCGTGATCGAGGTTCGCGATCGCGGCGCGGGGATTCCTTCGCGCGACCTGTCGAGAGTGTTCGAACGGTTCTACCGGACCGACCGTGCGCGCAGCCGTGAGCTCGGTGGCACCGGCCTCGGCCTGGCGATCGTGAAGCACATCGCGCTCGCGCATGGCGGCCGCGTCGACGTCCGGAGTGTCTACGGAGAGGGCAGCACGTTCACGGTTGAGATCCCGCAACCCGAACCGCCCGCGACCGAACCACAGGCTCCTACGAAATAGCGCGAAGGAGAACCTGCGAGCCACCGATGATCGCTCCGATCA
Organism: Spirochaetaceae bacterium; assembly: GCA_007129695.1. Taxonomy (GTDB): domain Bacteria; phylum Spirochaetota; class Spirochaetia; order DSM-27196; family SLST01; genus SLST01. Next base: position 7,056 of record SKVA01000449.1, read on the forward strand.
GCGCTCCGAACAGGTTGATCCATTTGAGATGCCGGGCAATCACCAACAGGAGCAGCTCCTCTACGCTACGCATGTCGAGCCCGTCGATCTTTTGCACGACCATCCCGTGGATGTCCAGACTGTCGATGAGCTGCGGCACGCGTCGCTCGAGTTGCAGAACGATCCGGTCGGTCACGTACGCGTCGATACGGCGCTTCGCGTCGGGAGCGAGCGGAATCATCTGTTCGACCCGCCCTGAACCACCGGGCGGTCGATTGAGCAGAGAACGGACGAAGTCCACCGCTCGGTCGGCGAGTTGCGCCCGATGCGTATCATCGTCGAGCCATCGACCGGCGAGCGTCACGACGTGCTCACCGAGCTCCTCCGCCGACAACCCGGTGACCGATTCGGCCACCCCCGCCACGGTTCGGTCGCGCAATGAGGTTGCGGTCGATCGTGCCACCGATGCGAGTACCTCGACGACCTCCGGTCGCCGCAGCGTATCGCGCGCGGTTTCCGCTGCGCGAACGATGAGCTCAACAAGGTCCACCCCGAGCTCGTGCTCCACGGAGGCTATACCCGTCCGGCCCACAGCGGCGACCCGGTGCTGCACCGATCGTACGAGTCGGCGGCGATTGTGCGCGGCCTTGCCCGCCCGTTCGATTCCATCGATCAAATCGGAGACGACCGCCGGCATGTTGTCGGTGAGATTCCGGTCGTACTGCGCGGCAGATACGATGAAGCGCTGGAAAAGGTTGAGCCTACGCAGCACCTGCTTCAGCAGGTCACGCCCGTGAACCGACAGATCCTCTCTGGTACGCGCCTGCCGCAGAAACGACATCAGAAGATCGAACGTCGGACCGTACAGTAACGGTACGATCCGGATGCACTGGAGTACGACGCGCCGACCGATGATCCTCCGGACCTCCGTGTCCGAGGACAGATGCGTCCGTACCGCAGCGACGACTCGCTCGAGCGCGGCGTCGTACACGCCGTCCGACGTGAGCGCCGCTACCAGATGCTCCACGCCGCGACGGAGCCGTTCGTCGGAGGGCAGGAAGCGCGCAGCGTCGAGCGACAATACGCCGGTGACCACGTCGTCGAGTAGCCGCAGCGCGGTAGTGACAAACGGCTCGCTGCTGAGGAATGCGGTGAGTACCGGCTCGATCAGATCGGTCACGCCCCGATCGGTCTCCTCCCGGCGCAGAAGATCCGATGTCATGCGCTCAACGCTCTCGTTGAGCGACGCGCGGAACCCGGGATCCTGAATCTTCGCGATCAGGACATCCGGGGTCAGCAGCCGCGCAGAGACCATCGTCGCGATGCTTTCGGCGAGTCGGTACCGCTGTCTCGGCAGGATTCCGGGCGTAAAGGGTATCCGGATCCCGAAGATCCGCTTCTCTGAAAGCGGACGGAACAGCATCCGAATCGCGAGCGCGTTCGTCACGTAGCCGATCACCGCTCCGAGTAAGGGTGGAACCGCGTACGCCAGAACCTGTGTAACACCAGCGGCGTCGAGCACTACTCGTTCCCCGTCAGATCGTTCGCGAGGTTGATAGCGTGATTCCGCGATCGCGCGGGCAGGAGCTCGCGGCCGAAGACCCAGCCAGCAACAATGGGGTGGTCGATACGATACCACCGGTACGCCCGGTCGTCGACGACCATCAAACCGGTGCCAAGCCCGGTTACCTCGGTGACATCCCCTGCCCTCAGATGGCCGAGGATAGGTGAGAAACGGTCGGGCGACTCGTGCACGCGGACGTACGGATCCGCGATCACAGCCCACTCGGGGCGCAATACGACCACGCGGGTCGCTTCGAGCACCACCGACGCTCCCGGATCCGACCGCGAGCAACCGGCAATCGTAACCATCGCGACGATCGCGACCACGGCAGTCGCGTAGACGATCCGCCGACGGGTCGGCGCGGCCGACACCGCATGCTCCGGCCGCGCGTGATCTTGACCGGCACTCGACACGCGTGCATGCTGGAGACCGATGAAGCGGTTGTGCATTGGACTCGTCGCTCTCTCTCTTTCGGCGCTGCTGTCGGCAGCCGAGGTATCGGCTGAGCTCCACGCGTCAACGGGGGCACTCCTTGTGGAGGATAGTCCATTCAAGCCGGCGGTTCAACTGCTCACCGGACTCGACGCGGTGCTTCGCGTCGCCTTCGGTGCAGACACACGAAAGACTGGGCACGGTCGCGCTCCCGATTCGCTTGAGGCGGTCGCTCTCTTTGTCGGGATCGGAGTCGGGTCTCACCTCCCGTCGCGCCCCGACTCTGCGGGAATAGTCTACCGGGGGCTCACCGTCCGCAGCGTTCTGGCAGGAGTCGAGCGGCCGGTTCGGCGCTGGCTTTCGGCGGAGGTGTCGGTCAGGGCAGCGGTCGCAAACTACCGCTTCACAAGCGTTCTGATCGGTTACCCCGAGCTGTCGATCGGCCCGACGTTCATTGTCAGAAGTGGTGCGACGACACGAATCAGGTGGCACGCCTACGTGGCACGGCAGTTTCGCGCCGACGTCAACTACGCGTACGCGGCGGGGCTACGCGCGGCAATCGTCGCGTCACAGGCGAGCGATCGGGCGCGTCGCGATGGTTAGCGTTCGGGTGCGAGCCGTCTGGCTGGCGGCTCTCATAGTCGCGAGCGCAGGATGCTCGCCGCCTGCCCCACCGGTAATCGGAGGGTACGCAATCGTCTACGGCGTATCCGACTACGGCGCTCCGGCGGTGGGCACGATCCGGATCAACTCGCTCCCGTTTCCGCGCGCGGATGCGATCGCCGTCACGGCGCTCCTCGAGGATCAGGGGTACGAGGTGACGCTTCGGGTCGATTCCGACGCGACGACGGAGAACCTGTTCGCAGACATCGAATCGGTCGCCGCGAAGATGGAGCAGGAGGCCAACAGCGACGCGCCATTCTTCCTCTACTTCGCCGGTCACGGGATCGGCGCCGGGACCGATGACCGCTACCCCGCAGCGCTCGTGGCCGCGCTCGATTCTGCATCACCGGCCGGCGCGCGGTCGGCGTTCCTGTTTTTTCACCCGAACACCGGGTCGAACCCGACCGACTGGTCGCAGGTCATCGACGACCAGGCCGTCAGCGAGACTCGTCTGCGCGCCGCGCTGTTCGCCCCGGACACAGAGGGTGGAGCCACCGGCGCGCGGGCGATCGTCTCCCGCCGGAGTATTATCGTCATCGACGCGTGCCACGCCGGCGGCTTCATCGAAGCCGGCACCGGGTACGACGCGACCCCGGCCGACTACACCGGCTCCGGACGGGGCGTCAGCGCGCCCGACGCGCTGTCGGCGTTCGCGCTCAGCGTCAGCGACTGGAATGCCGGCGGACCAGACGGCGGCAGCGCGATCGTCGTCGCGTCGTCGGGCGCGTACGAGTGGGCGTGGGAGGACAGCCGCCTTGGTCACGGGATATTCACCTTCTTCTTCCTTGAAGCACCGCGGTACGCCGACCGGAACCACGACGGGTGGATCACCGTGACCGAGGCGTACAACCACGCCGCGGCACGTGTCGACGCGTATTGGAACGGGCTCGTTTCGGGCAGCCATCGGTACATGCCCCGCATGAGCGGCGGCGCGACCGACTTCGTGCTCTTCGAGCGCCGCTGACCGCTGTGCTACTGTCGGCCGATCTCGCGGAGTTTCGCGATCTCATCGCGCAGCACCGCCGCCTGCTCGAACTCCAGGTTCTTCGCGTGCTCTACCATTTCGGCTTCGAGCAGCTTGATGAGCTTGTTCCGCTGCGACGGGACGGTCACGTTGTAGCTCTTCTTCAGGATCTCGATCGACTGGACCTCGTCCTGGCGCTTTTCATCGCGCTCGCGGACGAGGATGTCCTTGATCGCCTTCGAGATCGTCGTCGGCGTGATCCCGTGCTCTTCGTTGTGCTGGAGCTGGATTCGACGACGACGCTCGGTTTCGGCGATCGCCTCCTCCATCGCAGGACTCATCCGATCGGCGTACATGATCACGCTGCCGTTTACGTTGCGCGCCGCGCGGCCGATCGTCTGGATGAGCGACGTCGCCGACCGCAGGAAGCCGATCTTGTCGGCGTCGAGGATGCCGATCAGTGAGACCTCCGGCAGGTCGAGCCCTTCGCGCAGCAGATTGATGCCGACGAGGACGTCGAACACCCCCTGGCGCAGCTGCGTGAGAATCTCGACCCGTTCGATCGTCTCGATCTCCGAGTGCAGGTACCTGACCTTGAGTCCGAGATTCGTCAGGTAGTCGGTAAGGTCCTCGCTCATCTTCTTCGTAAGCGTCGTGACGAGCACGCGCTCGTTGACGCGGACGCGCTCGCGGATCTCGGCGTACAGATCGTCGATCTGACCTTTGGTCGGTCTCACGACGATCTGGGGATCGACGAGCCCGGTCGGCCGGATGATCTGCTCGACCACCTGCGCGCTCTTCGTGATCTCTTCGTCGGTCGGAGTCGCCGACACGTAGACGGTCTGATCCATCAGCGCCTCGAACTCGTTGTAGACGAGCGGCCGGTTGTCGAGCGCCGACGGCAGCCGGAACCCGTAGTCGACGAGGGTGAGCTTGCGGCTGCGATCGCCGGCGTACATGCCGCGGATCTGCGGAAGCGTCACGTGACTCTCGTCGATGAAGGTCATGAACCGCTCGGGGAAGTAGTCGATGAGCACCGCCGGACGCTCGCCCTCGGCCCGGCCGCTGAGATGGCGGCTGTAGTTCTCGATACCCGAACAGTAGCCCATCTCGTGCATCATCTCGATGTCGTACTCGGTGCGGCTCTTCAGCCGCTGCGCTTCGACGAGCTTCTCCTGCGCGAGTAACTCGGCGTGGCGAACGCTCAGTTCATCGCGGATCGCGTCGATCGCAACCCGGATCTGGTCCTGCGGCATCACGAAGTGCTTGGCAGGGTAGATCATCGCAACATCCGTCCGCGCGATCACGTCGCCGCTGACCGGGTCGAACCGGTAGATCGCGGTTATCTCGTCCCAGTCGATTTCCACCCGTACGGCCTCTTCGGCGTACGCGGGGTAGATCTCCACGATGTCGCCACGAACCCTGAAGCGACCACGCTGCGGAACGTCGTCGTTGCGTTCGTACTGCAGATCGATGAGCTTGCGTCGAAGCGCAGCGATGTCGATCGTTGTCCCGACGTCGAGCCGAAGGCGCATCTCGCGGTAGTCACGCGGGCTGCCGAGCCCGTAGATGCACGACACGGTCGCGACGACGATCACGTCGGATCGCTCGAGCAGGCTCGTCGTCGCCGACAGCCGCAGCCGCTCGATCTCTTCGTTGATCGACGCGTCCTTTTCGATGTAGAGGTCGCGGCTCGCGACGTACGCCTCCGGCTGGTAGTAGTCGTAGTACGACACGAAGTACTCGACCGCGTTGTCCGGGAAGAACTCGCGGAACTCGCGGTACAGCTGAGCCGACAGCGTCTTGTTGTGGCTGATCACGAGCGTCGGCCGTTGCACGCGCTCGATGATCTTGGCCATCGTGTACGTCTTGCCCGACCCGGTGACACCCTTGAGTGTCTGGATCGAGTGTCCGGCCGTCACGCCGTCCGACAATCGGTCGATCGCCTGCAGCTGGTCGCCTGCCGGCTGGTAGTCGGCGACGACTCGAAACGCGCGCACCGGCTACATCCGCACGCGCTGCGGCCGTTCGACGAGCGTTACCGTGGTGTCAACCTCGCGACCGCCGCGCACGTACGTCACAGCGACCTCCTGGCCGGCGCGAGTGCTCTCGAGCGCCTCGAACAGGTTCGCGAGGGTCGTCGTTCGCACCCCGTTCACACGGATCACGACGTCGCCGCCAAGAAAGATGATCGAGTTGCGATACTCGATCCGGTTCGCGGGACTGCCGCCGCGCAGCCCCGCGCGATCGGCGTTCCCTCCCGGTTCGATCTGAGACACGAGCAGCCCGGAACTCACCGGCAAGCGGGCGAATCGAACGAGCTGCGGGAACAGCTGGACCGGAG
>SKVA01000133.1 GCA_007129695.1 Spirochaetaceae bacterium
TCGCGTCAGATACCGGGAGGGTGGCCCGCCGAGCCCCTCCTCGCGATCCAGGCGTCGGCACCGCCGCCCGCACCGAATCCGACGCATCCGCGCGTGGTGGAACGCGTCGTCGTGATGCGCGCGAGGGTTCCACAGTGACAGCGCGACGTGCGCTCGCCGTGGCGTCTCTCATCGCCGCGGTAGGTCTGCTTTCGGGCTGCGATCGGATACTGTTCGGCGGGATGGTTCCGCGTCCGCAGCTCGACCCGCCACCGGGGACGTACGTGGAGCCGATCCTCGTCAGACCGGTACGCGACCGCGCAGCACATGAGTACTACTACTCCCCCGACCCGGACGCCCCGATCAGCCGGTTTCGCTACCTGGACGAGTTTCGCGTGATCGACGCGATATCGTTTCGCTACTTCGCGGTCAGCCGTGGCGGTCTGCGAAGCGAGATCCTGACCGCCGAGTACCGGATCGACCCGTCGGAGGCCGAGTGATGCGTGGCCGCTTCCCGGTCAGCGGGCACGCGACCGCACGGTTCGCCGCCACGCTGCTGGTCGTGTTCCTGCTGGCAGGCTGCTGGAACGACCTGTCGCGGCCCGGGATCGACGTACTCGTGGAGATCGCGTACAACCAGGACGAGATTCTGATCCCCTTCTTCGCGTGGGGCGATCGCAACCCGGCGCGCGTTCGCTGGCGCTTCGACCGCTTCGACCCCGGAACCGGATGGATCACCTACGACGAACGCGAGACGCAGACGCCCAACGGGTACGGTGGTATCCTGTCGCTGGGCAATCCGGGCGACGGGAGGTACCGCCTGGAGGCCACCCTCCTTGCGACGCGAGACCGGAGCAATGTACCGGTCCCGCACCGGACCATCTCCCGAGAGTTCTGGGTCGACCGAACGGCCGCGGTCTTCGGAGATCGGTGGCTGGTGTCGAGTCCTGAAGATGTAGATGGCAATACGCTAACTCCACCCTATGGCGCTGCGGTGGCGGGCTTCGTTGAACTGACCATAGTGAACGAACCCGACCCGGATTTCGAGGCCCCGGAGGTGCTCCTGATGGTCCGCGCGGTCAGCGGCGATCCCGATCGTCCGATCCGGCCACCGGTACCGGGTCAAGACGAGTTCGACCCGACGGAACATGGGAATCGGATTCGACTGTGGGACGCAGGCGAGTTCACGGAACCGAAGACGGTAACGATCATCATGGTAGTCGTAGACGCCGCGGGTAACCGAAGCGACACCTTTTTCGAGTGGTACGAGGTGACGCCGTGATAGTGGTCCGACGCGGGAGCTACCGACTGGCCACCCTACTCGCCGTGGTCCTCACGCTCGTCGTTCCACAGGGGCTGTGGGCCGAAAGCGCGATCTTTATCAACACCGCTCCGCTCCGGGCGGAGGTGATCGTCAACGGCGTGCCGGTCGGTGCGACACCGATTCTGCTCCGTGAGCGCGAGCCAGGGCCGTACCGGATCTCGATTCGAAAGCCAGGCTATCTGCCCGTGGAAACGTCGGTAGACCTGGCCGAAGACTCGATCGAGTCGGTGTCGGTCAGGCTGAAGCCGAACACCTTCGTTGCGTCGTTTTCGGCCGACCGGACGATCGCGGCCGGGGTTCCGTTTGAGCGGACCGCGGCGACGCTGATGCTTCCTGAAGGACAGTACGAGCTCTCGGGATCCGGCGTCGATCTTGTACTGATGCCGGTCTACCCGCACGAGTCGGCGCTCCGCGCGGCACGCATCGTCACGATCGCCGGAGCCGTCGTCGCGGCGATGTCGACGATCGAAGACGCCTTCGTGATCGACGGCCGGTCGTTCTTCACGAGCTACCTCCCGACGCCCGCGACGATCGCGTCGTGGACGCTCGCGATTGGCGCCGGCGGATTCTGGTGGGCTCTCGAACGCGACAGGGCTCGCCATCTGGAACAGAGCGTGATCCTCCCGTACGACGGCGGGCTCACCGCGTCGGAGGCCGAACGGATCTACCGCGACGGGGACGCCGCGCTTGAGGCGGGGAACCTCTCCCGCGCGCTCACGCAGTACAACCGGATTCTTGCAGACACCACCGACAGCGAGTACCTGCCGCAGGCGCTCTACAAGGCGGCGCAGATCTACAGCGTCTCCGGCGACGGCGAGCTCGCCGCGCGGCTGCTCGAACTGCTGATCGACGATCTGCCCGCGATCGACATCTACGACCGCGCGCTGTTCACGCTCGCGCAGATCTACGAACAGACCGGTCTGTTCAGCCGGGCCGCCGAACTGCTGGAGTCCATGCTGTTCGCCGACCCGCTGTTCGACCCGCGCGACGTAGAGAGCGACCTGGAAGCGCTCCGCGAGCGTAGCGGAGGAGCCCGATGACGAGACTGATCGCCGCCTTCGCGTTCGTGTCGATCATCGCCGCGGCCGACGCGTCGCCGACGTTGCTGTCGACACCCCCGACCGAGATCGACACGATTCTTCAGCTCATCGACGTCGTCGCAGCGGCGGAGGAGGAAGTGCTCTCCGACCGATCGCTGTCCGACGCGGAAGTCGATGAACTGCGCCGGCTCGCACGGCGGGCTGATGATCTAGGAGCTGAAGACCTGGGCGCACGCACGCGGGCGCTCCTTGCGATCGCGCGCGGCCCTGCAACCGGCGTCGACCCCCTGCCGGCACCTCGGGCCCCGCTGACGACGCGAGCGCCGGTGATGCGCCAGGAGAGCCCCGGATTCCGTACGTGGTCCCGGATCCTTTCCGGTGGCGCGGCATCGTCGATCGTGCTCTCCGGGGTCTTCGCGACGATCGCCGAGCGCGACTACCAGCGGTGGAGGTCCGAAACCGACCCAACCGCCGGAGAGGAACTCTACGACGCATGGCGCGGGTACGAGATTCTGAGCCTTTCGCTCGGGGGTCTTGCCGTAGTCGCAGGCGGCGTAGGACTTCCCGTGCTCTTCGCTACATCTACCCCCCCACGACCCGTGCCGGTGAGCCCGGAGACTCCACTGCGGTCCGAACTCGAGCGCGAGCTCAGGCTGGCCGAGCTCTACGCCGAACGTGTCACGATCGTCGCGTCGCTCGATGGTATCGCGACCGGTGGCGAGCGCCGTGCGATCTTCATGACGACAGGGTGGATCGCCGGGGGCGTCGGGACAATCGCCGCGGTCACCGCGTTCGCACTCGCCGAGCAGCGCTACCGGATCTACGTGAACGCGCCGTTCAGCGATGAGGCCGAAGCGTTGCGCGGCCAGGTCCGGCTGCTCGATGTGGTCGGCGTGGTATCGGCGACAACCGCGACGGCGGGATTCGCAACCGGGGTTACGCTGCGGATGATCACACCGTCTCGACGTGATCTTGAACGCGAGCTCCAGAGGGTCAACGAAGAAATCGTCCGCGTGCGGGCCGCGCGCGTATTCGACTGACGTGCGGCGCGCGGTGCCTCGCCTACTTCGATGTGCGAACGACGACGCCGTTCCAGTCTGACGGCGGCGGGGTCTTCACGAAGGCACGCGCGCGACGGATGAACTCTGCGCTCATGTGGTCGGCAGGCAGGTACTCCAGGGCCTTCGTGAAGTACGCGATCGACTGCTTGAACATGCGCTTATAGAAGA
>SKVA01000110.1 GCA_007129695.1 Spirochaetaceae bacterium
ATCCTCAAGATGAACGAAGACGGCACCGTCGTCGCGAATCTGTCGCTCGTCGACTACGGGCAGGGCACCTATACGTCGATACAGCAGATCGTCGCCGAGCGCCTCGGCTTTCCTGTCGACCGGGTGAAGGTCGCGTGGGACTCCGACACCGACCGCGATCCGTACGACTGGCAGACCGTCGCGTCGAAGGGTTTGCTCCTGAGCGGTAACGCGGCGATCCTCGCGGCCGAGGATCTCCTGGCAAACGCGTACGACGTTGCGTCGCAGGCGCTTCGCGCGAACAAGGTCGACCTGTCGCACGACGCCGACCGGATCTACGTGAGGCACCACCCCGACTCGTTCGTGACCTTCCGACAGCTCGCGATCGGCTACGCGTTCCCGAACGGCAACGCGATCGGCGGACCGCTCGTTGGCGTCGGGCGCTACATTGCTCAGGGGCTCACGCACCTCAACAAGGAGACCGGGCAGGGGCTGCCCGCGATCGACTGGACCTACGGCGCGCACGGGTTGACCGTCGAGGTCGACCAGGAGACCGGCGAGTACAACGTGCTCAAGGTCGTGTCGGTCTTCGACGTCGGCAAGGTGATCAACCCCGACGAGGTCCGCGGCCAGGCGATTGGTGGTATGCTCCAGGGGTTGGGCACCGCGGTCTGCGAAGGCTATATCTACGACCAGAAGGGGCACCTGCTCAACCCGTCGTTCACCGACAACAAGATCCCGACCGCGCTCGATCTGCCGTTGGAGGTCGAGGCGATCGCGATCGAAACGCCGCAGATCGACGGACCCTACGGCGCGCGCGGCGTCGGCGAGCACTCGATGATCGGCGTCGCGGCCGCGCTGGGCAACGCGATCCAGCGCGCCTCGGGTGCCGAGCTCATGCACATGCCGATCCGCTACGAAGACGTCTGGCGCGGAATCCAGAACCGCGAACCGGTCAACAACTGGATTACCAAGAGCCCGTTCGGCAGCTGCCGCTCGGCTCCCGAGATTCAGAAGCATGATTGTTAGCGATGGCCGGTAGCCCGGCCGGCCCTCCGATCGATCCTTCGGCTGATCCCCCGGCGATCCTGATCCGCGACGCGCGCCTTCGCGCGTCGACCGCCGCTCGCTTCGGCATCGATCCGGCGATCCACGTCGACATCGTGATCCGTGACGGCCGGTACGAGTCGATCGCCCCGGCCGGGGCCGAGACGGTCGGCGCCGCCGTCGATCGCACGGTCGACGCGGCCGGCGGGCTGGTCACCGAGAGCTTCGTGAACGGTCACCTCCACCTCTGCAAGGTGAACACGCTCCCGCTCGTCGGTGATGCAGCGCTCGCCGCGTACCACGGCGCCGGGATGGGCGGTGCGATGACCGCGATCGAGCTCGCCGCGAACGTGAAGAAGCTCTACCGGACCGATCGACTGCTCCCCGGAATCAGGCGCGCGCTCGGGCGCGGCGTCGAGTACGGCATGACCCACGTCCGCGCGTTCGCCGACACCGACACGACCGCGAAGCAGGAGGGTATCCGCGCGGTCATGGCCGCGCGAGACGAGTTCGCCGGTCGCATGGCCGTGCAGGCGGTTGCGTTTCCGCAGGATGGCGTCGTACGCGACCCGGGCGCGGCGGACCAGGTGCGGCAGGCGCTCAACGACGGTGCCGATGTCGTCGGCGGGATCCCGTGGATCGAGTTCACCGACGCCGGCATGCGCGAGCACATCGTCGCGATGATGGACCTTGCCGTCGAGTTTGACCGCGACGTGTCGATGCTCGTCGACGACGCGGGCGACGCGACGCTCCGCACGCTCGAGACGCTCGCGACCGAAACCCTTGCCCGCGGCTGGGAGGGGCGCGTGACCGCGCAGCACGCGCGCGCGATGGCGCTCTACCCCGACCCGTCGTTCCTGCGGCTCTCCGCGCTCCTGCGCCAGGCGAGGATAGGCGTGGTGAGCGATCCGCACACCGGCCCGCTTCACGCGCGCGTGCGCGAGCTTCGCGACCACGGCGTTCCGGTCGGCTTGGGCCAGGACGACATCGCCGACGCGTACTACCCGTTCGGGCGCAACAACATGCTCGAGGTCGGATTCCTTGCCGCGCACCTCCTGTGGATGACGAGCGGGCCCGATCTGGAAGCGATCTACGACATGATCACCGTCGACGCGGCGAGGGTGCTCGGGATTGCGGACTTCGAAATCGCTGTTGGTCACCGTGCGAACTGCGTCGTGCACCGCTATCCGACGGTGCGCGAAACGCTGGCCGAGCACGAGCGGCCGCGGCTTGTCGTCTACCACGGCGCGGCTGTCGCCGAATGCGCATAGAGGCGGAGGAACGATGAACTTTCCAGGGATCAAGATTGGGCTGACACGAACCGTGAGCCACACCGTCGAGCAGCGCGATACCGCCCGGAGCGTGCTCCCGCACGACGTCGAGCCGCTGTTGTCACCGTCGGGGCTGGTCGCGCTCGTCGGTGAGGCGGCGACCGCGATTGTCGATCCGCTCCTGCCCGACGGGTTCGTTTCGGTCGCGAAGAGCTTCAGCGTCACTCACGAACACCCGAGCGTGATAGGCGCGTCGCTCGCGATGACCGTGTCCGTGACCGGCTTTGACGGGCACCACATCACCTTCGACATCGTCGCCGCCGACGAGCTCGGCGTCGTCGCGACCGGAACGCACGTGCGCTCGATCGCGAACCATCGCTGGCTGCGGATGCGGATCGCCGCGAGGGCGGGCGAGCTCGCGCAGGCGCGCAGCCGGTCGTGAGCGTCGTCGCATCCGACTGCGACTGCATCGTCCTTGCCGCGGGGTTCTCGTCGCGGAGTAGCGGGCACAAGCTCCTCAAGCCGATCGCCGGTCGCCCGCTCGTGCGCGTCGCCGTTGAGCACGCGCTCGCCGCGTGCCGCCGCGTGATCCTGGTCGTCGGCCACGAAGCGGACGCCGTGATCCGCGCGGCGCTTCCCCTCGACGTGGCCACCGATGGCCGCGGGGCCGATGCCGACCTCGCTCGCGCCGGCCTCACCGATCGCATCCAGATCGTCCACAACGAGCTGTTCGCGTCGGGCATGTTCTCGTCGATCCAGGCGGGCATGCGCGCGGTAGAGAGCGAGTGGTTCTTCGTCGTCCCCGCCGACCTGCCCGGGATCAGCCCTGCGATCTACGCCGCGGTCGCGGATGCGGTGGGGGCGGCGCCCGAGGGTGCTGCTTCAACCCCTGGGGTTTCAGCTCCAACCGCCGGGACGGGCGGGGATACCCCCGGCGTCGCAGCGACCCCCGATGCCGCGTTGTCCGCGATTGTGCCGTTCTGCCGCGGGGTTCGCGGCCACCCGGTTCTGCTGCACCGCAGCCTGATCGCGCCAACGATTGCAGAGCCCGCCGACGCGGGTCCGATGCGCGCGCTCCTGTCGCGCTACCGCGTGCATCGTGTCGATCTCGACGATCACCCGGCGATCGTGGTCGACCTGGACACCGACGAGGCGTACGCGGAGTATCAGCGCGATCGGTAGGCTCCCGATCCGCCGACCCGCGGTTCTCGGACGGTCAGTCGGTGCGACCGCCCGCCTTTCGGTACGCCCGCGGTGATTCGCCCGAG
>SKVA01000436.1 GCA_007129695.1 Spirochaetaceae bacterium
CGAAGTCGTGCACCGTATCACCGATGAGGACCGCGTGGCGCGATCGTGAACCGGCGAGGAAGCGACGGCCGGCGTCGATCTTCGAGACCGCGAAATGGTCGGTGAGTCCGACTACAGCCTCGAAGAAGCCCGTCAGCTTGTAGTGCGCGAGCGCGTCGACCAGACTCTCTTCGCGGCTCGCCGAGAGCACCGCTTGCCCGGCTCCCGCGCTCTTGAACGTCTCGAGCAGCTGTTGAACGGGCGCGTGCAGACTGCACTCGTGCAGGCGACTGGTGTAGTCGGCGATGAACTCGTCGGCGAGCGACTCGAACGGCTCACGGTCGAAGTCGAACCCGGCGCGCCGGTAGTACTCCGACACCGGGAAGTCGAAGATCTCGCGGTACCGATCACGATCCATCGTCGGCAGACCACGGCGCTCGAGCATCCGGTTCGCGACATCGAGCGCGAGCCACAGGTCGTCCAGCAGCGTTCCGTTCCAGTCCCAGATGATCAGGTCGTAGTGCGACATCCGTCGAGCGTACCATGGATCGCGCGGGAGCTCGACGCCCCTCGCCATGCGCGACGGCTGTTGGTACAATAGATGATGAGTATGGACGGAAATATCGCAATGGCTGTCATCGAGCATGCAGATCTCAGCGTCGCGGACGCGAAGGACCACCTCTACCAGTTGCTGCGCCGGACGTCGCGGACATTCGCGCTGTCGATCGAAGGGTTGCCTGGCGGTTTGCGCGACGAGATCGCGACCTCCTACCTGATGCTCCGGGTTTCCGACTTCTTTGAGGACCACGAGTCGTTGCCGACCGCTCAGAAGATCCGGCTGCTCGAGCTGTGGCACGCCGTGCTGTCGGGAGTGCCGGCAGATGAGTCGGGTACGGTGCTCGCGCACGACCGAACGAACCCGGACTGCGGCGCGCGGCTGGCGTTCGCCGACGCGCTTGGTGACGTTCCGGTCGACCCGGACGACCCGGAGGAAGCCGTCGTGCGCCAGTGGCGGTTTCTCATGGCGGTGCTTGCCGGGTTCGGTCGCAGGACGATCCGGATCATCGTCGATCGCGTCCGTGAGACAACCGACGGGATGGCCAGGTGGCAGGCGAGGGGCCCACTGGTCGAGAACGAGCGCGATCTTGACGAGTACATGCACTACGTTGCCGGGCTTGTTGGATATCTGGTCACCGACCTCTTCTCTGTTCACTTCCGGACCGTGGCTGATCGACGCCAGAGGCTGATGCCGCTCGCCCGCGAGTTCGGCCTGGCGCTGCAGACGGTGAACGTGCTTCGCGGACTGCGCACGGACTTCGATCGCGGGTGGGTCTTCGTGCCACGTTCGTTCTGCGCCGCGTACGGGTTGATGCTGGCCGATCTGTTCAGCGCGTCGCACCGGTCGCGCGCGATGCGCGTGGTCGGCGATCTGATCACGAAGGGTGAACACCACCTGCAGTCGGGGCTCTCGTACGTGAGCCTGATCCCGCGACGGCTGCATCGGCTTCGCCTTGCGTGCATGTGGCCGCTGCTCTTCGCGGCGAAGACTCTTGCGGTCAGCCGCGACAACCCCGACGTACTGTGCGGTGAGGTAAAGATCACCCGTGCGACCGTCAAGCGGATCGTCCGGAATACTACCTTGTTCGGGTGGTCGAATCTTTGGCTGTACCGCTACGCGAACCGTCTGCTCTGCGGAGCCGCGTAGCGCCGTCGGCGCTACGCTTGCGCTTGCCCGAGCTCCCGTGCAGAATTGGCGCATCAACCTACGAGCGAGGCTTCCATGATAGGCGTCGGTGTCGTCGGCTGCGGCCGTATCAGTGAACAGTATCTGACCAACCTCACGACGAGCTTCCCTGCGACGGTGAAGCTTGTCTCGTGCGCGGATCTGGATCCGGACGCGGCGAAGTTGGTCGCCGAGCAGTTCAACGTCGCGAGGTCGGTCACTCCAGAAGACCTCTACGCCGACCCCGAGGTCGATGTGGTGCTCAATCTCACCAACCCCTGGGCGCACCACGCGGTGAACGTCGCGGCGCTGCGGGCCGGCAAGCACGTGTACGCGGAGAAGCCGCTCGGCATGACCCGCGACGAGGCGCTCGACATGATGGCCATCGCGGAGAAGGCGGGCCTGCGGATCGGGTGCGCGCCCGACACCTTCCTGGGTGCGGGGCTTCAGACGTGCCGCAAACTGATCGACGAGGGATGGATCGGGAAGCCGACCGCCGCGTACAGCCGGATCACGATGGTAGGCGCGCGGATGACCGGTCGCTATCAGTCGAAGCGGATCGGCGGTGTGCTGCTGGACATGGGGCCGTACTACATCACCGCACTCATTGCGCTCCTGGGTCCGGCGCGCCGCGTCGCGGGCGTTTCGATCGATGCGGCTACCGCCGGCGCGCAGAACCGTCTGGTGAGCGACATGAAGTCGTCCGATTTCGGACAGACCGTCCAGATCGAGACTCCCGTGACGGTCGCCGGGTCGCTCGAGTTCGACGGCGGGGTCGTGGGTCAGGTGCTCACGACGACCGGCGGACACGCGTACGGGCCGTTCGTCGAGATCATCGGGACCGAGGGTGTGCTCCAGGTACCCGATCCGAACATGTTCGGTGGCCCGGTAATCGTGCGCCGCGCGGGCGGCGAGTCGGCCGAGATTCCCCTGACGCACCAGTACAACGACCGGAACCGCGGGCTCGGCCTGGTGGAGATGATGTACGCGGTCGAACAGAACCGGCCGCACCGTGCGAGCGCGAGCCTCGCGTACCACGTGCTCGACATCATGCTGTCGCTCGTCGAAACCTCGGAGTCGGGCGAGTACCGAAACCTCGAGCGCGTCTGCGAACGCCCGGAACCGTTCGTCCCGGGATACTTCGCGAGTCCGCTCCTGTAGTCGACCGCCGCTACGCCGGGTGTGCCCGCTACGCCGGCGAGCAAATCGCGTCGATCGCGGCGAGGGTTTCCTTGCTGAGTTCGCCGTCCGCGGCAGCTGCGTTTGCGCGCGCCTGATCGGGTGTCTTCATGCCGGGAATCGGGCAGGTCACCGCGGGGTTCGCGAGCACAAACCGCAGCGCGAACTCGATCATGCTCGAGCCGTCGGGAACGAGCTCTCGGAGCGCCGCGACCGTCTGTAGCTTCGCGAGGAAGTCTTCGCGCTGGTCGCCGCCGGGGTTCCACTTGGTCCGGACGGTGTCATCGAACCTGGTGTCGGGCGAGAACTTGTCGGCGAGCAAGCCCTGAGCGATCGGGCCACGCAGCAGCACGCCGATGTTGTGCTCGCGGCAGTAGGGGAGGATATCCTTCTCCGCGCTCCGGCTCAGGATTGAGTAGTTGATCTGGCACGACGCGCATCCACCCTCGGCATCGAGCGCCTTGAGCGACTCGACGTCGTTCGTCGAGATCGCGTACTCTCTGATCTTCCCCTGTTTTTTCAGGAGCTCGAACGCTTCGACGAAGATCTCCGGGTGCTCTGGGGTGCCGACGTGACACTGGTAGAGGTCGATGTAGTCGGTGCCGAGCCGGTAGAGGCTCGCGTGGCAGCAATTGATGATGCTGTAGATCGAGTTGAGCTGCGGCGCGTCGTTGAACCGGC
>SKVA01000474.1 GCA_007129695.1 Spirochaetaceae bacterium
CGGCCTGCCGCACCGATCGCACCCGCGCCCATCTCAGAGTCCCGCCAATCTAAACAGTCCGATGAGCGGCGCGATCGCGAGCGCCGCGACGATCGGTACCGTGAAGGTGTCGTAGCCGCCGCGCGTCGCGAGCTCCACGAGCGCGCAGAGCGGCGCGACGATCATCGCGATCGCGAGACTCGACTCCCACGGAAGTCCGACGTAGAAGAAGAGCGTCAGGAAGAACGCAACGCCGGCGAACGTCGCCATCGCGGCGGTGCCCTCGTACGTCTTCGCGTGATCGACCCAACGGAGGAGAACCCGACGGTGGCCCCACGCCTTCCCAACCAGAGCCGCCGCTGCATCGCCGATCCCCCACCCGGTCACGGCTACGCCGATGACGGGGGCCCATCGGATCCCCAGCCAGCCCCAGAACACTACGATGAGCAGGCCGAAGGTGACCTGCACCATCAGGAGCGATCGCCTGAACTCTCCCCCCGATTCGGCCCGGTCGGCGAACGCCCGTTCATACCATCGGGTCCGCTCAATGATCAGCAGCGTCGGGTACGCGACGACAACGAGCACCGCCGATGCGGTGATCGCCCAGTACCAGGTGCTGAACAGGTTGAGCATCAGGAAGATCGACAGGCTGTAGCCGATGTGTTGCGTCTTGCGGATGATCTCGCTCGGAACCCGTGTCCAGTACTTCAGCGGTACCGGGATGATCACGCACACCACCAGGTAGTAGGCGAACAGGATGATCCCGCCAAGGACGTCGCGATTCACGGGGTGCCTCCGCTCGAGATACCGTCCAGAAGCAGCGCTATAGCGCGCTCTCCCAGGTCGCCCCGAGCCGCGCACTCCGGGTCGAGCGCGCCCTGCAGCACCAGCCCGACGCCGAGCGACACCAGCACGAGCGCGGTCAGATCGGGATCGACCGGTCGCAGGCTTCCTTCGTCCACGCCCTCGTTGACGAGCCGTACGAACGACGCCCGAAAGCGCCGGTACGGCTCCACGGTGACGTGCCAGACCGACGGATCCTTCGCAGCCTGGCGCCAGAACTCCAGGAACATCGGGATGCGGCCGCGGCCTTCCGCCGTCACACGATTGACGAGCGTCGCAAGGTGAATGAGCCGCCGTGGAGCCGACTCCTCACGCGCCAGCACTTCGGTGACCGCCGCGTCGAGCTCTGCGAGCCATGGCTCGAGGAGCGCCACAAACACCTCCTGCTTCGTGTCGAAGTGGTGATAGAACGCACCCTTGCTCACACCGGCGGCATGGCAGACGTCGGCGACCGACGTCGCGTCGTACCCTTCGAACGTAAACCGGGCGATAGCCGCGTCGAGTATCCGCGTACGAGTCGCGTCGCTGCGCTCTTCGTTGGTCATCGGCCGCTCCCCGGATCGGTCTCTTGTGTCGGCGTCAACGCCGGCGTCGGCGTCGGCCGCGTACATACCGACCGGTCGGTTTAATTTACTCACCGGCACGAATGGCGTCAAGTTCGTCGGCGCGACTGTAGCCGCATCCGCTTCCGCGCCGACGGTTTCTGCTCGCGTAGCGCAGCGGTGTCCCAGATTCGGTTTCCTCCTGCCGAAAACCGTGCTACGATACCGCATTACGCGAAGACGGAGGGACTCGAATGAGCAACCAGCCGGCGGATCAGGAACAGGTCTTCGAACGACGCAAATCGGGGATCGGTGTCAGGATGACGCTGATCTATTCGCTGATCTACGCGGGATTCGTAGCCTTGAGCGTCTTTCGTCCCGAATCGATGGGCGCGCGCGCGGTGCTCGGACTGAACCTGGCCGTCGCGTACGGACTCGGGCTCATCGTGATCGCGATCGTGTTCGCGCTCGTCTATAACCACCTCTGCCGAGTACCTCCGACTGGTGGACGACGCGAGCCGGAGGGCGAGTAGATGGCCATCGCGGTATTCGTCATTTTCGTAGCGCTCGTTCTGGCGATCTCTGCGCACACGAGCCGCAAGGCCGCCACGGTAGGCGGCTACTTCGTCGCGAACAGCTCGGTTCCGTGGGGTGTGAACGGAATCGCGTTCGCGGGAGGCTACCTGTCGGTCGCGAGCTTCCTGGGAATCGCCGGGTTGATCGCATTCTTCGGCTACGACGGCTTCCTCTACTCGATCGGGTTTCTGGCAGGATGGATCGTCGCGTTGTTCGTGATCGCCGAACCGATGAAGCGGATGGGAACGTTTACGTTCTCCGACGCGCTGAACCGGAACTTCAGCAGACCGGGCATCCAGCTGGCGGCGGGCCTGAGCGTGCTCGTCGTGTCGCTGTTCTACCTGGTCCCGCAGATGGTCGGAGCCGGCGTGCTGGTCGAACCGCTTCTTGGTATCCCGCACTTCTGGGGAGTGATCATTGTCGGAACCGTCGTGATCGTGCTGGTCGCCGGCGGAGGCATGACGTCGACGACGTACGTTCAGTTCTTCAACGGTGGACTGTTGTTGACGTTTGCCGCGGTCCTGACGATCGCGGTCCTGGTCCGGGGAGTGGATACGGCCGAGCGGCCGACCGAAGAAGGTGTGGCCGGGCTTGAGAGCTACCACTTCGGTGAGATCGCGTTCGAGGTTGTCGACGGCGAACCCGCGGCCAACCTCAGCGGAGCACGGACGACCGGGCGGCACGCAGTCGTGGATCGGAACACCGGCCGCCAGACCGCGGTCTTCTACCGGGTTTCGCACCTGATCGAGGCGACACCGGTCGACGACGGCACCTACACCGCGAACGTCAAGGGACGTACGGTCCGCCTGGATCTGGCGAACGCGGCGCGCGACGGCTGGTCGTTGGAGGAGTTCAACGGTCACGCGCACGTGCGCCTGGCCGAATGGTTCATCGTCACCGACTCGTCCGGCACGCGCGGTACGCTCGCAGAGACGCAGTCGCGTACGACGCGTGTGAACGGCTCGACGCTGGTCAACGGCGCCCCCGAAAGCGGCGCGAACCGGCTCCGACAGATGGGCGGCGTGGCCGACCTCCCGGCCGATTCGGGCAGCCGTACCGGCCCGGTCGGCCCGCTACGGCTGCTCGGCATTCTGAGCGACCGATCGACAACGGTGTTGCGACCACGAAGCGTCGCGTTCGCGTCCACCGACGGCGATGCGGTAACGATCTTCTACGAGGAGCGCGTGTCCGGATCGATGTTCATGCGACCGGGTCTGATGTTCCCGCTCGAAGCGCGCGAGGGCGAGCCCGCGGTGACGACGTTGCTGAATCGGTTGAACTTCATCTCGCTGATGCTCGCGCTCTTCCTGGGAACGTCGGCTCTCCCGCACATACTGATCCGGTACTACACGGTACCGAGCGCCGAGGCCGCGCGCAAGTCGACAATCGTTGCGATCGGCGGTATCGGACTGTTCTATATCCTGACGATGTACCTTGGCGTCGGCGCGATCGTTTCGGGTGCGATCAACCCGGAAACGAGCAACATGAGCGCGCCGCTGCTCGCGCGTAGCTTCGGCGAAGTTCTCTTCGCGATCATCTCAGGCATCGCGTTCACGACGGTGCTCGCGACCGTGTCGGGACTCATCATGGCCGCATCGGGAGCGGTC
>SKVA01000270.1 GCA_007129695.1 Spirochaetaceae bacterium
AACGCGACTGGGACGATCACGGCGACCGGAGGGTTCACGCAGAACGGCGCCGGGGCGAGCTCGATCGCCGCGAACATTACGACCACCGACACCGATCTCAGCTTCGCGACCGCCGTAGATCTGGCTGCAGACGTACAGCTCTCCACCGGGGCCGGTCCCGGCGCAGTCACGATGTCGTCTACGGTAAACGGACCAGGGGCATTCACGGTCGTCGCGGGCACCGGGGTCTCCACGTTCTCCGATGTGATCGGCGGCGTGACGCCGCTACCGACGCTGTCCGTTGACGCCCGCGTAGTCTCGCTCATGGGAATGGGGACCCTCGTCGCCTCCGGGGTGTCGGGAGCCGTCGACGTCACCGCCATAGATGAGATCGTGCTCGGCAATCAGCACTACCGATCGGGCAATACGCAGACCTACACGGCGCCGGTAGCGGGCGTGCGCCTGCTCGGTATGGACACCGATCGCGCATGGAGCGCCGGTGCCGGGACGATCTCGCTTCCCGGAACCGACCTGTACGTCGACGTGCCGATCGGTCTCGGTATGATAACGCTGTTGTCGAACCTTTCGGTTCGCGATCTGGTCTTCTATCGGGCTCGGCTGGACCTCGCGGGACGGACGATCACCGTCAACCGGAATCTGGTGGTTTTTGGCACATTTTACAACAACCAGGATCCCGACTGGGATGCGGTGAACACCAGATTCGCCTACCCGGCATTTTCAGGCCTTCAATACGTCGCCGGGACTTTCGACACCCAGTTCTCCGCGAACGGTCTCGACAACACGGTGTTCACCCTCACGTCGCCGACGGGGAACTTCTATCTCAACGGCGCGTCGATGGTCGCGACCGACGGCAACCGGTGGGTGCTGAACCTTCCCGACCAGAGCGCGGTGACCCCCGTGTACGACCCTGCGGCGCCTATCGTCGGGATGGGGACACCGTACGCGGTCGCGTTCAACGGGACCGTCGGTCACAGCAATGCCGTTGGAGGGTACGTCGCTGCCGCCGCGACAGTCGGACCCCGACACAACAACGGCATGGCTGATGGAAGCGTGACCACCAATGCATTCTGGGACTTCGCCGCTCCAGCGATCGCGCAGGCGGAGACGATTCACGACGACGTGATCCGGTTCTGGTTCACCGACCCGATCGAAAACGGGGACGACCAGATCGAGGCTGCACGGGCCGCTGGCCGGATTCGGGTGGACGGTGGCGCGACCGCGTTTTCCGCGATCGCGATCGATCAGAGTGGGGATCAGGACACGCTCCCCTTCGTCGCCGACACGACCGTTGGAGTCGCGGGCCCGATAGGCGACTCCGGTCTGAAACTATTCCTGATCGCCCCGTCCACCTGGAAGACCGACGCGACGGGCTCGAGCGCAGGTCTTGCCGCCAGCACCGATGAGCAGGGCGGCCCCGGAGGTCTGATCCCCAATATCGACATCCCCAAAGGCGTCTTTCACGACGCGCTGAGCCGGAACCTTTCTACAGGTTACCGGACCGGCGCACCCGCCGGACGATACGACGCGACGCTCGATCGCGCCCGACCAACTCTGGTGGCGGTCCGCGCGAACCGCGCACCGCACGACACCGGCGTCGGGAGCCTGGCCGGTTACTCGGAGTACGACGCACACAACTTCTTCGAGCTGCGGTACTCGGAACCGGTGAATATCGGCGACGGCGTGGCGGCGCCCTACCTGGCGAGCGGCGCCGACGATGGATCGACGCCCGACGACAGCGCGCTCCGTCGAGCTCAGCCGACCTTCGCCGACGCGTCCGAGCGAGGCGGGTATATCCGTGACGACGGCGCTGGTACGGTCGACGTAGAGGGGTACTTCACCTACCCGGGAACCTTCATCGGTGGATCGCGCGATGCAAACCCGGCGACGTCGTCGTTGTTCCGCCGCACCGGCGGTGCCCTGTTCAATCCCGACAATACCCACCACCTGACCATCTTCGTGAAAGGCTGGCGCAACGGCGCGAACGAGTGGGTTGGGTACATCGAAGAAGCTACCGATCCTGTGGCCGAGGTGTTCACGGTGTCAGCGAACCCCGATATCACCGACCTCGCCGGCAACCCCGTACTCTCCGGCACGCTCGTGCGGTACCCCCGGTCCATCACCGAGGCGATCGCACCGGACCTCCCGTGGGATATAGACCCACCCGACGTAGCCCCGTTCCAGCCGGGTGGCCCGCCGCCGACCGCGTTTCGTGAGATCGTGACGGTCGAGGACGGGTCTGGCACGTTTACTCAGTTCATCGATCACGTCGACCTGCACTTTTTCGGCAACTCGAGCGTGCAGACGCCGCTGTGGGACTCACAGAGCGATCACCCGAATGGTGACGCCCGTGAGCTCGGGGTGCGCTTCTACTCGATAGAGAACGCACTGACCGCGGGGGCTTTCCGGTTGGGATTCGAGGGCGATGGATCGCCGCCAGTCCTGACGCCGGCGAACGCGTCGGTCTCACCGGTGGTTCAGAACTACTTCTTCAACCCGATCACTCTGCCTCCCGTACCCCCGGTCGCGTTCGGCGAGTACGACGACGCGTATGTTCGAATCTCGATCGACGATAACGTTCCGGCGCTTCAGTTCGGACAGCAGGCGACGCTCTGGTTGGCCTATCAGCCTACCCCTGCCGCAATCAACGCGACGGGAGTCGTGACCGATCATGCCGGTAATCTTCTTCGACCGTTCACGCAGTACTCGTCGATAGAACGTATTCCGCCACGATTCGCTGTCGCTCTGGTCATTGCCGACACAGACCGGGTTTACGTCCGGTTCAACCGGTTTGTCAAAGGCGCAGCGATAGCCGATCTGGAAGCCGTACCCGATCCGAACACGATCTTCCAGATCGTCGACGAAACCGGCGCGCCGACGGGCGTCGGTATCACGTCTATAGAGGCGATCCAGCGCAGTCCGGTCGACCCCGATGCCGCGGTCGACTACTGGCTGACGCTCGATTCCGACGTGACGCAAGCGGCCGCGCTGCGGTGGCGTATAGCGCCGACTGCGGTCGGGACGGTCATCGATCTCTTCCTTACGCCGATCCTGGATTCCGAGATCAACCGGATCAGCGACATCGCTCTGGGTGTCGTCGAACCGACCACCGCGTGGAACGATCTGCAACAGGGCGATCTCTTCGGTACCGAGTTTGCCGATCCGATCGGACTGGGCGAGTTCGATGGGACCGGGACGATCCTGGACCGTGATGTGAACCTGCAGATCGCGATCGTCGACGCGGCCAACGCATCGCTTCCGATGGAGCTGTTCTACGACGTCGATCCGCCCGATCGGTTCGTCACCGATCGACTTGGTGAGCCGATCTGGCTGCCGACCGAAGTACCGTTCGCCGATAACCCACTGACCGTGGAGCTCGAACGCGCGGTCGCGAACACGGAGGCAAGGCGGCTCCTCCCGCGCCGTCGTCTGGGACAGACCGTCGACTTCTTGATACCGGTCTCCGATCCGGAGATAGAGTCCGGGGCGATCGTGCAGTTCATCCCGGTTATCGGGGGCGTGTCGGCCGCCCGGCTGACCACCCAGCG
>SKVA01000491.1 GCA_007129695.1 Spirochaetaceae bacterium
CACGATGATCTACCGCCAGCAGACGAGCGAGTTCGTCGCGCGCAAGGGACCGCTCTTCTCGAACATCATCCTTGCCGACGAGGTCAACCGCGCTCCGGCAAAGGTCCAGTCGGCGATGCTCGAGGCGATGCAGGAGCGGCAGGTCACGATCGGTGAGACGACCTTCGCGTTGCCCAAGCCGTTCTTCGTGCTCGCGACGCAGAATCCTATCGAGCACGAGGGAACGTACCCGTTGCCCGAAGCGCAGCTCGACCGCTTCATCATGAAGCTCGCGGTCACCTACCCGTCTCCGGAGGAGGAGCTGCAGGTGCTGCGGCGGGTCGGTGTCGAACGCGAAGAGCGCCTGCGGACGGTTCTGTTCAACTCGGATGTCGTGCGGCTCCAGGAGGTCGCATCGCGCATCACCGTCGACGAGCGGATCGAAGAGTACATCGTGACGATAGTCCTCAGTTCGCGCAAGCAGGGTGAGACCCGGTCTTTTCACCGGTTCATCGAGCTCGGCGCATCGCCGCGAGCGACGATCTACCTCTATCGGTGCGCGAAGGTTCATGCGCTGTTCGACGGGCGGGCTCACGTGCTTCCCGACGATGTCAAGGCAGTTGCTCCTTCGGTCCTGCGCCACCGCGTCGTACCGTCGTACGAGGCGGAGGCGGAGCAGCTCACCGCCGACGACCTTGTCGATCTTCTGTTGTCGACGGTGAGCGTTCCGTAATCCTTAGATCATGATTGACCGGTCACGACTGCTGTCGAGTGTACGGCGCATTCATCTCCTGGCGACGCGTCTGGTCAAGACGCTTCTTGCCGGCGATTACCGTAGCGTGTTCCGCGGGCCGGGGATCGAGTTCGACGAGGTCCGGGAGTACGTGGAAGGCGACGACGCACGGCTGATCGACTGGAACGTGAGCTCGCGGATGGACGCGCCGTACACGAAGACGTTCCGCGAGGAACGCGAGCTCACGCTGTTTCTGGTAGTCGATGTGTCGGCAAGCCTCGCGTTTGGTCCCCCCGACCGGACCCGCCGGGAGGTTGCTACCGAGGTCTTTGCGCTCCTGAGCCTGGCCGCCGCGGTCAACAACGACCGCGTCGGCACGGTCCTGTTCTCCGACCGCATCGAGCGATGGGTCGCTCCGCACAAAGGAACGCGTCACGCGCTGAGATTGATCACCGACCTTGTCGGCGTCGAGCCCGAGGGACGCGGTTCGGACCTTGCGCTCGCGCTGCGCACGACCGGAGAGGCTCTCAAGCGTCGCGGCGTGGTGGTGGTCATCTCCGACTTCAAGACGACCGGCTACCTCTCCGATCTGACGCTGATGAGTCACCGTCACGACGTCATCGCGGTGCGAATCGCAGACCCTCTGGATGGCGAGTTCCCTGCGACGGGGCTCATCCGTCTCGAAGACCCGGAGAGCGGGCGGACGGTCCTCGCGTCAGGGGCATCGCCACGCTTCCGTCGGGCGTACGCGGAGCACTGGGAGGAAGAGTCGCAGCGGTGGCGACGCGAGTGCCGCAAGCGAGGCATCGGGACGCTGGAGATCGACACGGGGCAGGACGTCGCTACTCAGCTGATCCGCTACTTCGAGCGGAGGAAGGGGCGATGAGAGCCCCCCTGTTGACCGGTTCAGCCGTCGCGCTCTTTGCGCTGATCGCATCCTCGCTGCCGGCGCAACCGTACACAATCGCGCGTTCGTTTCGGTCGCCGGTCGAGTCGTTCGTCGGAGACACCGTCGAGTTGCGCTACGTGGTCCGCGCCGACCTTCTGATAGAGGCTCCGGAGGCGGTTCCGTCGGTCGATTGGGGCAGGATCGATTCGGTCGTGGTCGAGCCCCTTGGCAACGAATACGAAGTCCGGTTCGTCGTAACGCCGTTCGTACCCGGCACGATCGCGCTCCCCCGTCTCAGGCTCGGGCAGGTCGACGTCGACGGACTGAGTTTCGTTGTCAACAGCGTTCTGGACGACGACGCGCAGCTCGCTCCGGCGTACGGGCCACTCGTGCTGCCGGGGACGCGGTCGGCGGCGACGATCGCACTGATCGCGACGGTCGTACTGGTATCGGCTGGTGCTTTCGTCACCGGCAGCGGTCGCGAACGGATCGCCGTCCTGCTCGCACGCCTTCGCACCGGTCGCCCCGATCGCAGGCTCGCGAGAGAGCTCGCGCGCCTCGGGCGCGGTCAGCAGAGAATGACCGCCCGCGACTGCTACACCGAGCTCATCAGGGCGTTGCAGGACTACATGAGCGCGCGCCTGGGCTTCGACTGCAGGTCACGCACGTCAACCGAGCTTGCCGCGTTCCTGCCCGCGCTCGCATCGATGTGCGCCGCTCATCCGTCGGTTGCCGCGCCGCTCGCGGAGGTTCTCACGGCAGCCGACGGCGCGAAGTTCGCGGGTCGGTCGATCCGGCCGAAGGCGCGCGGCATTCACGTAGACGCGTGTGTCGGTGTGCTCGACGCGCTCGAGAGCGCACGGCGTGCCTCGAAGCGACGACGATCGAGGTCGAGGAGCTCGGATGCTCATCGTTGATCATCCGGGGGTGCTCGCGCTCCTGCTCGCGATTCCGGCTCTTGCCTACCTCAGGCATATGTGGCCGAAGCGAGGCGGATCGCTTTCGTTCCCGTTCGACACGTGGGGAAGCCCCGGATTCGATCGACGGATTGCCGCGGTGACCATCGTCCGCGCGATCGCGACTGGCGCATTCTGGATCGGCGTCGGATTGCTGGTTGTCGCGCTCTCAGGCCCCCACCGGGTTGCGCGGGTTCGCAGCTTCCTGACGCGAGGCGTCGACATCGTGATAGCGATCGACCAGTCGCCGAGCATGGCGGCGCGAGATTTCCAGCCGACCAACCGGTTCGAGGCTGCGCGCGACGTGATCCGCGGGTTCGTTGCGAGCCGCGAAAACGACCCGATCGGTCTGGTCGGGTTCGGGCTGGAAGCGGGCCTGCGCGTTGCGCCGACACTCGACTACGAGGTGTTGCTCGAGACGCTCGACGAGCTCTATCTGCTCGAGATGGGCGACGGCACCGCGATCGGAATGGGCATAGCGATCGCGGCGATGCAGTTGCGTCACTCGGACGCTCCCAGACGCGTGCTTATTCTTCTGACCGACGGCGTGAACAACGCGGGTGAGATCGAACCGGTGACCGCGGCGCGGGTGGCTAACGACCTGGGTGTCAGCGTGTACGTGATCGGTATCGGCGGCCAGTCGGAGGTCGAGATCGAGCTCACCGACCCGGCTACCGGTCAACTCTTGCGGGGCACGATCCGTGACGGGTTCGATGAGACCGCGTTACGCGCGATTGCCGATCAGGGTGGGGGGCGCTACTTCTTTGCCGGCTCCGCAACTGCGTTGCAGGCTGCGTTCGATTCGATCGACACCGTCGAGCGTGTCGAGCAGCGCTCGATGCTGCGAGTCGAACGCTCCCCGCTCGACCAGCTGTTCATACTTATCGGATTCGCTCTCGTATTGCTCGATTTCTTCGTCCGCAAGCTGCTGCTCCGCGAGGTCTTCCCATGACCGTCGAGTATCCGGCGCTCCTTGGAGGTCTGC
>SKVA01000247.1 GCA_007129695.1 Spirochaetaceae bacterium
CGCGGGCCGGACCGTCGGCTTGCTGCGAGCGGCCGCCCGCGACGAGCGGGAGCGCGACCACCATCAGTAGCACAACGGTGACTACGAACTTCACTGGTTTCATGAGCATCTCCTCCATCTCGACTACAATACTATCACGGCTGGCTGGCTGCGTGTTAGAAATCGATGAGATTCCACCCGTTGACCCGAGCGGCGCACACGCGTACCGTTGACGCGTGGAAACGCTCGCAAATCTGCTCTCGCCGCTGTGGCCGGGATTCCTGCCGGTTGTGATCATCGCCGGTACCGCTTTCGCGGTAGTGGTGCTGCACGCCGTGATCTACGCGGTGCTCAAACGGGCGTTCCGCAATCAGAGTCGCTTCTCATCGTTGCTGGTCGGCCGATCGCGCCGTCCAGCGCTCTTGCTGTTCGCGGCGATCGCGGCGTGGTCGTTGCTGCCGCTGCTCGCAGAACAACCGGCTCTTTCGGATCTGGTGCGCCACGCGTCGGTGATCGCGTTCATCCTTGCGCTCGGGCTGGTCGCCCGATCGGCGGTGTCGGCGACCGGGCAGCTCTTGCTGTCACGCTACGACGTGACGGTAAGCGACAATCTGAAGGCGCGTTCGGTAACGACGCAGGTGAAGGTATTCGAGCAGATCGCCGTTGTCGTGATCGCGCTTATAGTGGTTGCCGCGGTGCTGATGACGTTTGACGATGTGCAGCAGATCGGTGCGTCGCTTCTGGCATCCGCTGGAATCGCGGGGCTTGTGATTGGCGTCGCAGCGCAGAAGAGCCTCGGGAATGTCGTGGCAGGCGTCATGATTGCCATTACGCAGCCGATCCGTCTCGACGACGCGGTTGTAGTGGAAGGCGAATGGGGCTGGATCGAAGAGATCAACCTGACCTATGTCGTGCTGCGCATCTGGGACAAACGGCGGCTCGTGATCCCGATCACATACTTCGTCGATCAGCCGTTCCAGAACTGGACCAGGTCGAGCGCGGATATCCTGGGCACGGTGGTTCTCCATGTCGACTACAGGGCCCCGATAGATGCGCTGCGTGCAGAGCAGAGCCGGCTCCTTACCGGGACGCCGCTATGGGACGGGAAGGTGGATGTCCTGCAGGTCATCGACACGACGCCTCACACCGTCGTGATCCGGTCGCTCGTGAGTGCGGCCGACTCGCCGACCGCGTGGGATCTGCGCGTGCTGATCAGGGAGCAGCTCATCGCGTTTTTGCAGCGAGAGCACCCCGAGGGTCTGCCGCGGCTTCGGGTCGAAGATGACGACCGGCCGCGCGCTCAGGCTCGTCCGACCGGCCGGCCGTCGGGCGTGAGCGACTCCTCCTTGACGTAGATCATACTGAACCGTCCGGAGTCGTCGGCCTCTTCGTCGTTTCCTCCACGGATCGCGAAGAAGTAGAGCACGTCGTCCATGTCGTCGGTCAACCGCGTGAGTGCGTAGCGCACGAAGTGCGGACGCATCGGGTCGAGTAGCTCGCCGTTGAGCGGGTAGGGCGAGTCGGGGTCGATCAACCCGCGAAGCGTGTTCCGCAGCCCTCCATAGTACGCTCGCGACCGACCGAGCAGCTGCGGCGACCGACCGCCGTCGTCGAAGTAGATCTCGAAGATCCCCGATACCGACGGGATTACCCGCGTGACGATGTCCTTCGTGAGTCTGTAGAGCGGGCTCCACCACACCGTGTAGTACGCCGAGTCATCCTTGGCCTGTCGTCGCACCTGTGGCAGCACAATACCCCGGTCAGTTCTTGAGACCGCTGAGATCAAGATCTCCGCCGACGATCCGCTTGATCCGCTCGGCCGCGTCAAGCCGTGCGTTCATCACCACCAGCTCGTGTACCGCGACGCGCAGTCGCTCGTCGGGATCGTCGATCTCCAGTAAGGCCTGTTTGGTCTCCATACCAAGAACATCTATCCCCGCGATCAGAAACGAGAGCTGGTTCGCGGTCAGTACGTCAAGGCTCGCCCTGTCGATCGTCACGTCCGCGTGCAGAGCGTACTGCAGCAGTTGCTCGATCGCTTGACTGGTGAGCTCGTCGTTTTCGTCGGCAGTGCCCTCGTGCAGGTAGCGAATCGTTGCTTCCAGGTAGAGCCCGGTGTCGTCGATAGAGACGATCTCAAAGCGTTCGCCGCCAACGGTAAGGATGTCCATCCGTCCGTCTTCGTAACGCTTGAGCACATCGCTGATGAGCGCGGTGCAGCCGACGCGCTTCATCGACTCGCCCTGATGGTACACCACTCCGAACGGTGTCTGCTCGTCCAGGCATCGGTTGACCAGCGTGCGGTAGCGTTCTTCGAAAATGTGCAGCGGCAGCGGGACGCTCGGGAACAACACCAGCTGCAGCGGAAAGAGCGGGATAGTCATTCACGTGCAATATACTATCGGCGTCGGCCGGCGGGAACCGAACCGACGGTCGGGTACCGGATCGGTCCGCGAAATCCGCCTGACAACCGCCCGCTCAGGGACTATACTCGTAGTTGGACATGAAACTGAAGAATTACCAGGAAGACGTCGTGCTTCGCGCCATAGAAATCGCGCTCGAAGACGACCAGGAGCTCCTTCGCGATGAGGACTTCGTGAACGACGTCGCTGCGTTCGTGCTGAACCGCGTGCCCCCGCGGTACGTGATGAGCGAACGCGGCTTCCTCAGGCTCGCGCTCGAACACGCGGATGAAGGGCAGGCCGACGAGTCGCTCGCGAACGTGATCGAGCTCATGATGCTCGTGAATCGCGGGGTCGAACTCGTCAGGACCCGCCGTCCCCGCGTGAAGGCCGCCACCGTGACTGCGCCCGATCGGGTCGCTTCGGATCCACCCGAACTCGCGCCCGTGCACAACTATCCTCAGTTCATCGGCCGGGTCGTGGAGGCCACCACCGGCGCGCCGGTCTACGGTGCCGTTGTGACGATGACCGTCGCGGGGGATACGCTGCCCGCCGCGCACAGCGGTTGGGAGAACCCCTATGTCACGCACGAACTGACGCGCGGCCACTTCAGCTTCTGGCCGCAGGGCACGACGCATCGCGATGAGCAGCTCGACACCGTTTTCGGGTTTTCGGTGGCTCATCCCGATTTCCTTCCGTTCAGCACGTCGGCGACGATAGCGACAACGGGTGCCTTTCGCCACGACGACACGATCCTAGGCGCCGACATCGTCTCGCTTCCCCCGTTCATGATAGCCCGAAGCGTGCCTGGCAGAGGATCTGCTTGACGCTTAGGTCCGTGGCTCGGCTCGGGTTTCTGGGGCTCGCCGCGCTGTGCGGGGTGTTCGCGCTTGCATCGGTGCTGTCGAGCGCGCGGTTCCTCCGCGCGGCGTCGTCCGTGGAAGGAACCGTCGTGGATGTGGATGTCCGCCGGAACGCGATCGGATTGCTGCACAGCGACGACACCGGGCTTCAGCACTACCCCGTGATCGAGTACCGGAGCGACGACCGGATCGTCCGAACCATCACCGGCAGATCGGCTCGCGGTAGCGATGCGTTTGCAGTCGGTGACAGGATCGCTCTGCGCGTGCTCGATGCGGATCCCTCGGTCGC
>SKVA01000233.1 GCA_007129695.1 Spirochaetaceae bacterium
AGCCGCGGTCGGAGCCGGCCGACGATCGATGGATCGGCGACAACCCGAAGGGTCACTACGCCTGGGGCAAGACACCCGGCATAACCATGGAAGAAGCGCGGGAACGCTGGGGAGTGTAGAGCCGGCCTGCAGGAGTCGGCCCCTGCCGGCGGTTTTCGGTACGCCGCCACGCGACGTGCGCTCCGTTTTCTGCGGAAACACCGAATCGTGTCGGTATTTGCTATACAGCTGTTTCGCCTCATGCCGTATACTCGTCGACGGCGTAGCTGACCTGCACAGACGACAGTGGTTGTTCTGCACGCAGCGTGCGAGGAATAATGAGCACTAAGCAACTGGAGTTCTGCGCGGTGGACCAGATTCTGCTGCGTCTCGGTGATTGTTCGGTCGGCGTAATCGGTGACTTCGCGATAGACGCGTACTACCACATCGACCAGTCGCGGAGCGAGATCTCTGTCGAGACAGGCCTGCGGACGCGCGCGGTCCAGGAGTTGGACATCCGACTCGGCGGTGCGGGTAATGTTGCCCAGAATCTGACCTCACTCGGCTTCGGCGCTGTGCGCGCGTACGGTGTTGTAGGTGACGACCTGTTCGGACGGGAGTTGATGCGGCTTTGCGAGCGCGAGGCCATTGATACGGCCGGTCTGGTTACTCAGATCGGTGACTGGTCGACAGGTGTCTACACGAAACCGTGTGACGACGGCGTGGAGCTCGAGCGGATCGATATCGGAAACTTCAACGAACCCGACCCGTCGGCATGTGCGGAGGTGCTTCGCCGACTGGAATCGGATATCGACAGTCTGGATGTGCTGATCATCAATCAGCAGCAGCTCTCGTCGTTCCACACACCAGACGTTCGCCGCAGGCTATCCGAGCTAAGCGACCGCACCGTATTCATCATCGACTCCCGGCACTATCCTGGTGACTATGGCAGGGCGGTGCGGAAGCTCAACTTCGATGAGGCTTGTTTGGTCCTGGGGCGCACGCGCGAACGTACCGGTCTTGTCGATGCACCGACGATCGCCGACGAACTCGCGTCGCGGTGGGCTTCAGATGTAGTCGTGACGCTCGGTGCCGACGGGTGCGTCGCGTGCAGCGGCCGCGCGGTAACGTCGATCCCCGGCATGCACATCGTCGGCGAGGTCGACGCGGTCGGGGCCGGCGATGCGATGACCGCCGGGCTCGCCGGCGGGATCGCCGCCGGCGAAAAGACCGACGTTGCTGCCTATTTCGGCAATCTGTGCGCGGGTCTGTCGGTTCGGGGTCGGGGCACTGGTCGCGTTCACGCCGCAGAGGTTCTGCGCGCCGCGGCGGGACCGGACTTCCGATATCGACCCGCCGTCGCGTACCAGAGCTCGAACCGGCGACACCACGAGGGTAGCGAGATTGAGATCATAACCGGACTTCCTGTCACCTCGGCCCGTACAGCGGTGTTCGACTTCGATGGGACGATCTCAACTCTGCGACAAGGCTGGGAGGAGGTGATGTACGCGTTCATGATGCGAATGATCCTGGGCCCGGACGCCGACCGCGTGTCTCCTTCGAAGCGCAGTTCGCTCGACGTCGAGGTACGATCGTACATCGACCAATCTACCGGAATCCAGACGATCACGCAGATGCAGGAGCTCCGGGAGATGATTCGCCGCCACGGATTCGTCGACCCGTCTGATATTCGTGACTCGCTTTGGTACAAGGAGAGATACCGGGAGGAGCTGTCCGTAAGCGTGGAAGCGAAACTCGGTAAGGTCCGGGACGGGGAGCTGTCACCGTCGGACGTCACGCTCAAGGGCGCCATTCCCTTTCTGGAGCTGCTGTCGGAGCTCGGGTTTACCCTCTTTCTCGCGAGCGGAAGCGACGAACCGGACATAAGACGAGAGGCCGAGATTCTCCGGTGCGCGCACTTGTTCAACGGCGGGATCCACGGGTCACGCAATGACGAGGCAGCGGATCCAAAGCGCATCGTACTCGACCGGTTGCTTTCGAGCATCGAACACGCGGGCGAAGCGCTTCCGGTCGTCACCTTCGGCGACGGGCCGGTCGAGATCCGCGAGACCCGCAAACGCCGCGGGTACACTGTAGGGATCGCAAGTGACGAGGTCTGCCGCTACGGCATGAACGAGCGCAAGCGCACGCGCCTTGTTCTGGCAGGTGCCGACCTCATCGTGCCCGATTTCTCCCAGTTCAGAACGCTCGCCGACATCGTCTGCGCCGCGGACGCGCGGGTTACCATAGATGAGTAAGCTCTTCGACCGCCGCCGCCTGTCGCTCCTGCCGTTGAACAAGAGGGACAACCGAGTCGACATCGAGCGCGACGCGATTCGTCCCGAAGCCCCGGCGCTAACCATGTCGAAGCGCGCGACCGAACAGACGCTGCGTGTCGCCGAGGCGGTTCACCGAGCGCGAGCCGATGGACGGCCGGTGATCGTCGCGTTCGGCGCGCATGCGATCAAGAACGGGCTTGCGCCCGTGCTCATCGAGTTGATGAACAGCGGGAAGATCACCCATTTTGCGACCAACGGTGCCGGCATCATCCACGACTGGGAGATTGCGTTCCAGGGCCAGACCAGCGAGTCGGTCCGTGACAACCAGGACGCGGGAACGTTCGGTCTGTGGGAGGAGACCGGCCTCTACCTGAACCTGGCGATCGCAGTCGGCGCGTATCGTGGGCTCGGCTATGGCGAGTCGATCGGATCGTTCATCGCGGAGAATGGACTGCACATCCCCTCCGCCGACCAGCTGGAGTCCGTGCTCGCGGATCGGCACCTGGCTCGATGGAACCGCGCCGCGGCGGCGGACCTTCTCGATGTGCTCGGTCGCACCGGCATCAAGCCGGGGCTGCTCCCGGTTGAACATCCGTACCGTGCGTACTCCCTGCAGGCAGCCGCGTACGCGGCCCGTGTCCCGCTGACCGGGCACCCGATGATCGGGCACGACATCATCTACATGCATCCGATGAGCTCGGGGGCCGCCATCGGCCGAACCGCCGAAGCCGACTTCCTTCGATTCGCCGACGCGGTTCAGTCGATGAGCGGCGGGGTCTATCTTTCGGTCGGTTCGGCGATCATGTCGCCCATGATCTTCGAGAAGGCGTTTTCGATGGCGCAGAACGTCGCGATTCAGGACGGCAGGCGAATCCGAGAGCATGTCATGTTTGTAGTCGACCTGGCCGAGGCGAGTTGGGATTGGTCGACTCAGGGCGAGCCACCGACCGACGATCCGGCGTACTATCTTCGGTTCCTGAAGTCGTTCTCGCGTGTTGGGGGAAGGCTCGAGTATATCTGTGCGGACAACCGGGCCTTCTTCCCGGCCCTCCACGCCGCGCTCGCGTAGGAGAGCTGCCGGCACGCCGGACAACGGCCCTTGACCGCACCTATATACGAGCAAAAGTGTATGGTATAGCGACGAAGGAGGAACCGCGATGAGCACAACCTATCCCCCGCTGAAGGACGTGAGGAAGGAGATGAAGCTCGACTGGTACCGCTGCCCTATTGAGCCGGAGCGTCTGCGGGAGCTTTCGCAGC
>SKVA01000563.1 GCA_007129695.1 Spirochaetaceae bacterium
ACCGCGACGGCCTCGATGTAGCAGGCGCGAAGCTTCCGACCCGCGACCCACAGGGTCCTCGGTACGACCGACGCGTGCGCGACGATCGCGCTTCCGACGAACGCGACGGCGTGCGTCCCGCCGAGCGCGTGCTCCCAGTCCGCCGCGGTGAAGTCGCCGTCGAACGCCGCGTCCATGAGCGCCACGATCTGTTTGACCCAGGCGGGACGGAGACTCGTGCAGGTGATGACTCGCGGGTCGCTCGGCACGAAGCGAGTGTAGCAGCGACCGGCGGGTGCGACCATAACCGCCGTCGTCGCCGTCGCCGCCGCCCGAGGGACCCTCGGCGCGGCCGGCCGGTCCGACGGCGGCTTGACCCGCGGCGTCGAACCTGCAAGTGTGCGGCATGACCTACTCACAACGAAGCGGGCCGCAGGCTGGTCGCGCTTCGACACTCATACGGCACGGCGCGGGACGCGTGGCGCGGACGATCGTCGCGCTGTGCATGCTCGTGATGGTCGCGATCGCCGCTGGTGCGACCGGGACGGTGGAGGAGTCGGCTGAGCGCGCACCGCGGGCGCCGGGCTCCGGGGAGGCTTCGCGGCCGCTCACGATTCTCTATCCGCAGGCGATCGCGTCGGTGCCGGTGCTCGAGCTTCTTGCCCGGTACCCCGACGAGTATCGCGGCGAGTCGTTCAACGACCACGCGCAGGCGCTCGCCCGGCTGATCAACGGCGAGGCCGATCTGCTGTTCACAGGCTTCACGCTCGGGTACACGCGGTACGCGAGCGCCGGGGATCTGGTCCACGTGATGACGCCGGTCTGGGGTGCGTCGGCGCTGATGACCGCGCGGCAGACCGATGACCTGTCGTCGCTTGCGGGAGGGACGATCTACGCGCCGTTTGAAGGCAGCCCGATCGACGTCTACCTCCGTGCGCTCCTGGACGCTCGCGGGCTGTCGGGATCGATCCGGATCGCGTACGCGCCGTTTCCGCAGGCCGCCGCGCTCGTCGCCGAAGGGCGCGCCGACGCCGCGGTCCTGGTCGAACCGATCGCGAGCCGGCTCGAGATCGCCGGGCAGGCGTTCCGGTACCACAACATCCAGGACGGGTGGGCCGAGGTATCCGGGGGCGAGCCGCGCAGCCCCCAGGTGTCGTTCTTCGCTCGACGTCGTGATGCCGCGGCGCGCGAAATCGAGTGGACGCTGCTCGTGCGGCGCGTCGCGGCGCTCGTCGAAGAGCTCACCGCGGATCCCGCGCGGTTTGCCGCAGACCACGCGGAAGCGCTCGGCTTCCCGGCACCCGTGGTCGAGCGCGCGCTCCAGAACGCGCTGTTCGACGCGCCCGACGCCGGTGAGACTGTCCGGATCATCGCCGAGTACAACCGCGTCATGGGGCTTGCTTCTCCGTCGCCTGAGTTCTACGCTTCGGTGGAATGACGCACCGAAGCGCTCGCATCGCAGCCGTCGCCGCCTACGCCGGCGGATTCTTCGGCTTCCTCCTCCTCTGGTGGGGAGGAAGCTACCTGATCGGGCCGACGGTTCTGCCGCCGCCCCGACCGGTGCTCGGCTATCTGGCCGAGCCGGGCGTGATGGCCCGCTTCTTCGCGCAGCTCGGGCTTACCGTCGCGCGCGGGCTTTCGGGGTTCGCGCTCGCGTGGATCGTCGCGGTTCCGAGCGGCTTCGTGATGGGCCGGCGCCGAACCGCCGAGCGCCTCGGCTTCTTTCCACTGTTGCTCCTGCAGAGCGCGCCGCCGATCTTCTGGGTCACGCCGCTCGTGCTCTGGTTCGGTACGCAGGGGTTCGTGCCGCAGGTCGTTGCGTTCCTGGTGTCGCTACCGCTCCTGACGCTCCACACGCTCGTTTCGATCCGCCACATCCCCGGCTACGAGTACGACGTGTTCGCGGTCTACGCGCCGCGGCGCCTGGTCGTCGCGCGCGAGCTCTACCTCCCGCACCTCCTGCCCGCGCTGAAGAGCAACGTCCACCTGGGCTTCCTGATCTCGGTGAAGGCCGCGATGCTCGCCGAATGGTTCGCCGCGCAGGACGGATTCGGCCAGACGATTCGCGTGCACTATCAGTTCTTCGCGATGCGCGAGTTCGTCGGGTGGGCGCTGATGTTCCTGATCGTCGTCGGCCTGGCCTCGCTCGGGATCGAGTTCCTGATGAGGCGCTTCCTCCCGTCGACCTGGTCGACCGTCGGCCGCGCCGGTCGGACGGCCGGGCATCCGGACCGAGCCGAGTCGGCCCGCCTCGCGCCGACGTCGCGCGAGCCGGCGGGTGAACAGTCGAGCGCGCCGGACGTTCCAGTGGCGAGTCGAGCGAGCCGAGCGGGTCAGGCGTTCCTGCGCGTTCGCGACCTTTCGTTTGGATACGGCGCGACGCCGCTGTTCGAGGCCCTGTCGTTCGACGTGTCGAGCGACCGTCCGACCGTGCTGTACGGGCCGTCGGGGTGCGGCAAGACGACGCTGCTGCGGTGCGTCGCCGGGCTGATCGCTCCGTGGGCCGGGACGGTCGACGCGTCGGGGCGGGTTGGACTCGTCTTTCAGGACGACGCGCTCCTTGCGCACCGTGATGCGCTCGGGAACGTCCTCCTTCCGGCGATGCCGCGCTACGACGAGTCGGACATCGATCGCGCGACGGGGCACCTCGGCCTGTGGGGGCTCGATGGAAGCGCCGACAAGCTCCCGAGCCAGCTCTCCGGCGGGATGCGCAAACGCCTCGCGATGGCGCGCGCGTGGTTCCTCGGACCGTCGGTGCTCCTCCTCGACGAGCCGTTCGTGAACCTCGACCGTGAGGCGCGCGCGGCGCTCTGGGACCTGCTGTTCGTGCGCGTCGCGGAGGCCGGGATCGCGACGCTGATCGTGACACACTACCCCGATGAGCTCGCCGGTCGCGACGTCGAGCGGCTTCCGTGGGTCGACATCGCGCGCGCGCCGGTGGAGGCGGGCCGGTGAGCGGTCGACCGTCTGTCTGCGTGATCGGTGGCGGGCCGGCCGGGATGATCGCGGCGGGCAGGGCGGCCGAGGCGGGCGCGCGGGTGGTCCTGCTCGAACAGAACCGCGTGCTCGGTCGTAAGCTCCTTATCACGGGGGGCGGACGGTGCAACGTCACGAACGCGGTCGCCGACCGCCACGTGCTCGTGTCGCGCTACGGCGCGAACGCCCAGGCGCTCCACAGCGTCTTCTCCCGCTTCTCGCCGCACGATATGCGGACGCTCCTCAGTCGGTTCGGACTCGACACCGTGGAGGAGGCCGAAGGCCGAGTCTTCCCGGTCACGCAGAAGGCGTCGTCGGTTCGCGACGCACTCGTCGCGTACCTGTCCGCGGGATCGGTCCAGGTCCGCACCG
Organism: Spirochaetaceae bacterium; assembly: GCA_007129695.1. Classification (GTDB taxonomy): domain Bacteria; phylum Spirochaetota; class Spirochaetia; order DSM-27196; family SLST01; genus SLST01. The sequence continues at coordinate 3,328 of SKVA01000563.1, forward strand.
CGGTCCGCGTCCGCGGGCTTGTCGCGTCGGGGTCCGCGGCTTCGGCTCCAGCCGGCTCGCCCTCAACCGGCGCGACGCCGAACGCCTCGCCCTCAACCGTTGCGACCATCGTCGCGGTCGAGCTCGCCGACGGCGATCGCGTCGAAGCCGACCGGTTCGTCGTCGCGACCGGGGG
>SKVA01000209.1 GCA_007129695.1 Spirochaetaceae bacterium
ATATCGTCGAACGACGTGGTGCACATGTTCGTGGCGAGCGGCGTGTCGAGCGCCTTCGCGACCTTTGCCATGTTCTCCTGGCCGCGAACCGGATCCTCGAGGTACTCGAGCGTCCCGCGCAGCCGCCGGCCGACCGCTATCGCGGTGTCGACGGTCCAGAGCGCGTTCGGGTCGAGCCTGAGCGGTACGTCTGGGCCGAACGCATCACGGAGCGCGAGCATCGCGGCGGCCTCCTCGTCCGGAGGGAAGGCTCCGCCCTTCAGCTTGATCGAACGGAATCCGAACTCGTCGCACATCGCGCGCGCCTGCGCGACCACGCCGTCCGGGTCGAGCGCCGCCTTTCCGCGCGCCGCCGCCCAGCCGGTTGCTGCAGGATCCGTGGTCAAGCCGAGTTCACCGCCGGCGCCTTCGTACTTGTAGAAGAGGTAGGCCGAGAAGTCCACGCGGTCGCGCACGCGCCCGCCGAGCAGATCGCACACCGGCCGCCCGGTCGCCTTGCCGATCAGGTCGAAGCACGCGACCTCGACCGCGCTCAAGACGTGCACGTACACGCGCCGATCCCAAGGCGAATCACCTCGTGACTCGCGCTGGGTCATGAAGCGCTCTTCGAGCGCCGCGCGGACAGCGTTCATCTGGTACGGGTCGTAGCCGACCACGACATCGCGCGCCGCTTCGAGCGCGCTCGTGGTAGCCCCGCCGCCGGGAACCTCGCCTATACCGGAGATCCCGTCGCTCGTGACGAGCTCAACTACCGTGCGCAGCGCGTACGGCGCGTGGAGACCCGCGGCGTTGAGCAGCGGTGGGTCGCTGATCGCGATCGGAGTCACCCGCATTTCGACAATCTTCATCCCCGCCTCCCAGAGTGAGCCATTGTACGCGGGATACGCCGTCCTCGCCAGTACGCAAGCGCCCGCGAGCCACCCGAGTTCCCGGCTCCCGGACTGCCGGCCGCTCAGTAGAGGAAGCCGAGGCTCCAGAGCGGGACGACCGTTCCTGCTGCGACGTCGGTGTCGTCGCGGATGACGAAGTCGGCGCCTTTGCGACGCTTCGATCTCCCGCCTACCTCCACGGTCACCCGACCGTCGATGACAAAGTCGGCCGCGCGTTCGTCGGGTGCGGCTTCGACGCGTCGACCCGACTCCGCGAGCATCGCGACCACGAGTGCCTCCCGGGCCGTGCCGGGATCTCCTCCGAGAACCTCGTAGAGCGTCGGGTCGCCGAAAAAAACCTTCTCCCCGACCGTACCCGCCTTCCTGTCATTCGGCTTGCGGATGATGCGGATAACGCCGATCGACTCCATTACGAACAGGAGCTGATAGAGCTTCTCCGCTCCGACGTTCCAGTCGGCACAGAGCGAGCGGACCTGCAACCGCGGAATCGGGGCGTGCGCGAGGGAGGCGACAACCGCGTTCATGAGCCGGATGTTGGAGTCGGTGATCTGCGGCACAAAAAACGGGACATCGGCCTGGAGCGTCTTCTCAAGGATTCCCAGCAATCGCTCCGGGTAGTTCCCCTCCACATAGAACGGGCGGGTTCCATGGCGGCGGTACTCACGAAACAGGGAGAGTATCTCCGGTGTGCCCGGAACAGGAACGGAGTCGAATGGATCGAAGACCGGCTGCTCAGATCGTGTCTCGAGTCCGACGAACTCGCGGAACGAAAGAAGGGGCATCGTCATCCGCACCAGCCGCCTGGACAGATCGGCGACTCCGGATCGCAACACCAGCGTCGAGCTGTCGCTGACCCAGAGTGATCGATCCGGAAAGTCGTCGTAGAGGGCCTTCACGTGGCGACTCCAGTCGCGCGCATGGTGAACCTCGTCGACCACCACGCCGGCGTAGCCTCGCATGAACGCGTCGTGGACGATCTCGTAGAGCGAAACGGCGGCCAGAAGCGGGTTGTCGCCGGAGAGGTAGAGGAGGTTCTTCGCTTGAAGGTGGTGGAGAAGAAATGTCGTCTTGCCGACACCACGCCCCCCGGTCAACACCAGACCCCGAGGCAGAGTGCGCGGCAGCGAAGTGTACGGCCGCAGCACCTCCGGGAGCGCTGCCACGCGGCGCCGCATGGAAGCCTCGAGCTGGTCAAGGGTAGCATCGTTCATTTCATAAGAACGATACAGCTTATTCGATCTTTTGACAAGAACACCCGCCGCCCCGCCAGGCGCGCAAGGGGCCGAAGCGGAAACCCCGCAGGGCCGGCGCCGTGGTTCAGAGCGCAAGCGCCGTTCCCGCACGGCACGCGAGCACCGACCCGGCCCGAGGAGTTGGAGCCCTGGCCGCAGGCCAGGATAGGACCCGGTCCCGCCGCAGGCGGGATGCGCCCAGACACCTCGGTCGAGTAGACCAGCGGCACGCCGACTGATACGATCGGGAGCATGCCGCTTCACCAGACAGTGCCGCAGGAGCCGTATCGCGAGCTGCTCGGACCCCGAGACACCGAGCGCGCGATCCTGAAGATCAAGGACGCGTTTCAGACCAGCCTCGCGTACGAGCTCGGGCTCACGCGCGTGACCGCACCGCTCTTCGTCGAGTCGGGGAGCGGCATCAACGACGACCTGAACGGCGTCGAAAAACCGGTTTCATTCACGATGTCGGGTGTCGACGGTCGACGCGCTGAGATCGTCCAATCGCTGGCCAAGTGGAAGCGCACGGCGCTCGCCGACCTGGGCTTCGGCGTCGGCGAGGGCCTCTACGCCGACATGAACGCGATCCGTCCGGACGAAGTCCCCGACGCGACGCACTCGCTCTACGTCGACCAGTGGGACTGGGAGCGCGTGATGGCCGCCGACGACCGGTCGGTGGAGTTCCTGGTCGACACCGTGCGCCGGATCTACGACATCATCCGCCGAACCGAGCGCTACATCTGCCACGAGTACGACGAGCTCACCCCCTACCTCCCCGACTGGATCACGGTCGTCCACGCCGAGGAGCTCCTCGCGCGCTACCCCGACCTGTCTCCACGCGAACGCGAACGGGAGGCATGCCGAGAGCACGGTGCGATCTTCGTTATTGGCATCGGCGCGGACCTCTCGAACGGCGAACCGCACGACGGCCGCGCACCCGACTACGACGACTGGATCACCGAGACCGCGCCGCGCCGCCGGGGACTGAACGGCGACATCGTCGTCTACAACCGGGTGCTCGACGACGCGTTCGAGCTCTCGTCGATGGGGATCCGGGTCACCCCCGAAAGCCTGCGCGAGCAGCTCGCGCTCCGCAACGCGTCGGCCCGCGAGCGGTTGGCGTTCCACCGCCGGCTCCTCGCCGGCGAACTCCCGTTGTCGATCGGCGGCGGCATCGGCCAGTCGCGCCTGTGCATGCTCTACCTGCAGAAGGCGCACATCGGCGAAATCCAGGCGAGCATCTGGCCCGAGTCGATGCGCGCGTCGTGCGCGGCGGCCGGGATCAGGCTCCTGTAGGACGCACCGATGGAGCCGCCGAGCGAACGGCAACTGCGCCGACCGCGCCGGGGCCCAAAGCCCACGGTGCCGGCGATACGCA
>SKVA01000421.1 GCA_007129695.1 Spirochaetaceae bacterium
CGACGACATCGCGCGTCCCCTGCGACAGGAGGCGGTAGTGTAGCTCGGGCCGATCGGCGCGCCTAAAGGCGACCGGCGCGCCACCGGCGCCCCACGACGCGGTGTACGTCGTCGCCGACAGCTGCGCGAGGTAGCCGGCGAACAGCTCGACGAGACCGGTGAGCGGGTCGTCCTGCTCCTCGGCACGGACCTCTTCGACCGCGCGACGAAGACGAAGGAGCGTGTCGGCCCGGCGACGAACCGATGCAAGCCGCGCTTCGGCGTCGGCGACCACGGCGCGGCACGACTCGATCGATGCGTCGCCGAGCGCCGCAAGCGATGCTGCGTGCTCGACGCGCGCGTCTGCGTGCGCGGTGCGCGCCGCCGGCAGTTCACCGTCCATCGTGCGGTAGCGATCGATGAACTCTTCTCCGTTGGCGAACCCTTCGGGAACCGCGGTGGCGTCCGCGCGCTCGGCCCGTAGCGCGTCCAGGTCGGACTTCACGCGGACCAATCGGTCTTCGAGCGCCTCCTGATCGGCGTAGCGATCGACGAGCGCGTCGACCTCCCGGTGGAGCTGGTCGCGCCGGGCGGTTGCCTCCCCGAGCTCCTGGCGACGCGTGCCCAGTTGCTGCGCGATCTCGCGCTCGCTCGCGGGTCCGGGCACCACGAGCGTACCGTCGGTGGCGAACTCGGCTGCGAGCGCATCAAAATCGTGCTCGCCGGCTACCGCCGCCAGTCGTCTGGTCGCGGCAATGAGGTCGGCTTCGCGGGAGGCGCGCTCGGCGACGCGCTCGGCCGCAAGCGCGCTCGTGGCTACCCCGTACCCGGCCGTCGCATCGGCCAGCTGCTGCTCGAGTGCCTGGTACTCGGCGACGAGTTCGGCGTATGGGCGTGCGCCGTTATCGACGACTATAGACACCCCGTCGATGTCGACCTGGACGTGGCGGCTCGCGTGCAGCGACACCGGTTCCGTCGGATCGAGTTCGCGCGACGGATCGGAGTCGGTCGTCAGTGTCACCCGTCTGGCTGCTCTCTGTGATGATACCGTTACTGACAGATCGCCGGTCGTGAGAGTCGCCTTCGCGTCCGCACGCAGCGACTCCAGGCGCTGCAGCGTCGCGACCGCGTCGTCGGCCACCGGAGGAACCGCGTCGAGCCCGGCCCGCGCGGCGGCAACCTCATCGCGCGCCGCGCGGATCGCCCGATAGATCTGCATACGCTCGGCCCGGTCGCGCGCAGCACCCGCCTGCAAGTACGCGCGCTCGAGCTCGTGCACCTGCGCTCCCAGGCGCTCGGCATCGGCGTCGGCGCGGGCAAGTTCCTCAATCGCGACCGGCCAGCGCCGTACCGCGCCCCGAACCGACTCCAGATCAACGCGAAGCGACTCGATCTGCCGATCGATCTCCACCGACCGCGCAAGCCCGGCCGCAGCGCTACGATGCTCGGTCACAAACGACTCGATTCGTCGTACCGTCGATTCGGCGTCGGCAAGCGCGGCGGCCGCGGCGGCCAGTTCGTCCTCCGCGCGAGTCGCTTCGCGCAGATCGGCGCGCGCCCGATCAAGGTCGTAGTACGCGCCCAGAAGTGCTCCGACGCCGCGTGCCCACGGGTTTTCGATCCCGCGTCCCTTTTCGGGCCGATCGCGCTCGATGTCCCAGTGCGCGAACATCGCTTCGATCTGTTCGTCGAGCGCCCGGGTGAACCTTTCGGCGGAGACCCCGTCGGACGCGCTCGTCGCGCGACGAAGGAGCGAGACTATCTCCTCCAACGTTTCGGGTCTCCCGGAGAACTGATCGATCGTCCGGTCGAGTTGCGCCTGGTCGACCAGGAAAACCCCGGCGAAGGTGCCCGGCGCAACCGGCAGCGCCGCGTTGATGCGCTCCTGGACCGTTGCACCGGAGATAACCGAGCCGGCCGCGCTCAACTCGTCAATCGCTGCCTCGCCCCACCGTCGACGGACTACCACCGGGCGATCGTCTGCTGCGTCGATCGCGAACTCGAGCACCGCTTCGGCGCTGGTCGAGTCGGGTCGCGGCGCGTAGCGCTCAACGGTGTCGCGATACCCGGTCCGGGTCTGTCTGGTCGCAGTCAGGATCGAGTGCCGCAGCGCCGCAAACAGCGTCGACTTGCCCGACTCGTTCGGTCCGATAACGACGGTGACCGACGGCCCGAAGTCGACCGCGATACCCGATAGCGCCGCAAACGACACCGCCTCAAGGCGCCTCAAGATCACTGCGAACCTCCGGTCACAACGCGTGCTCCCGCATCAGGCGGTGCGCCTCGGTCACCGCGTCGTGATCGTCGGCCTCAACAAGCCGCTTCAGGATCGAGTGCGCGAAGGACCCGGCGACGTAGTCGCGGTCGATCTGCTCTATCGTCAGGAATTGCTGCACATCGTCGTCGTCGATCCGGTAGACCGTTGTGTCGGCCAGAAGCGAATCGCGCGCCAGGTTCCACGCGCGGTACGCCTGTTCGTCCACTCGACCGCTCACGCGGACTCGGACGATCGACCCGGGGCCGGGAACGACCGCCTCTATCTGCGCGCGTAGATCACCGACGGGGTCGAGAGTGACGTCGGCATCGACGAACCGGTGGACACCCGTGGTGACCGCCTGTGCACGGTACTCGCGGTGAAGGCTCGACGGACCGGAACCTTCACCATCGAACTCCACGTCGATCAGCGCGGCGCTGCCAGGGACGCGAACGTCAAAACCGTCGGGCTCGGGCGTGCCGGGCACGACTGTCCGCGCGTCTTTGAGGTCGTGAAAGCGGTGGGTGTGCCCGATGATCCAGCAGTCTGCAACGGTTCGGCGCAGCAGGTCGACGGACATCGGGAAGTAGACGCCGTCGGTGTCGAGCGTGATCCCGTCGATGCTGCCATGCGCGACGCCAATCACTGCAGAGTCGGGCCATTGCGATCGATCCGTATCGAGCGCGTGACCGACCCGATGCGTCGCGCCGTGCAGCGAGTCGCACGGCGCCGCGAGCAGCGTCACCGGAAGATCGTAGCGGTCGAGCGGTACCGCAGCTGCGCGATCAAGAAGGAGCGTACGGTCACCGGCAGCGTCGGCGAAGCTTCGCCAGAGTCGGTCTCCCGACGGTGACAGGTAGTCGTGATTGCCCGGCAGCACCGCGACAAGAGCGCCTTCGAAGGATGAGAGAATCGCTGCCGCGCGCTCGACGACGACCGACGCAACGGTGACCCGGTCGAACAGATCGCCGGCGATGATCAGCAGATCGCACGACCGTTCGTTCCCGACCGTGACAACCCGCTCGAGCGCGGCGAACCTGGCCTCCGCGAGGTCAGATGCGAGTTCTCCGTACCCGGAGAACTTCATCCCGAGGTGAACGTCGGCGGTCGCGATAATACGAACGGGCATAGCACCAGCCTTGGATGAAGCTGTCCCAGGAGGATTCGAACCCCCACCGGCGGAGCCAAATTCCGTAGTGCTACCGTTACACCATGGGACAGAGCGCGGGCCCCCGCGACGCGGTAGAACATACCACAAG
>SKVA01000303.1 GCA_007129695.1 Spirochaetaceae bacterium
CACGCTGACCAAGCTCGGCCCGATGCTCGATACGCTGATCGCCATCGAGGGCGAGCTGACGGCGTACGTGCAGTACGAAAACACCGACTTCCTGAACGGAGCGGTGGTCAAGGTGGGCGACGGGCACCGGCTCATGAGGGAGGTTTCCTCGCACCACCAGTGCATCATGCCGGGCCGCAGAACGTGCGACCTTCAGATCATCGCTTCGATCTTCGGGTTTGAGGTCGTGTCGCTCTGAGGCCCGATCTGCGGTCGGGATCGAAGGTGACGCGGCCGGCCCGCAGGCCGGCCATGGTCGTTCAGCGGGAACGCAGATTTTCGAGACCGCGCTGTTGGATCTCTATCGCCTGCGGCAGGCCCATCTGATTGAGCCGTCGGAGGTACTCGTCCCACTCCTGCTCGATCCGACCGTTCGTCACCCACTCGGCCCATTTCTGCTGCATGTAGCTCAGCAGGTCGGGGAAAACTGCGTCGAACTGCTCCTGATCGGCCTGCGTGAGGTAGAACACGGGCAGCGCCCGATCGAGCGGCAGATGTGGCTCAAAGAGCTCGCGCTTCGCGCGATCCTTGATCTGGAAGTGCTCAGGATCCTCGGTCCTCAGGACCTGCGGGAAGGTCATCGGCGGGTGATGCGGGCTCGCCGTCATCCGGTGCAACTCCGCGCTGACCCCCTCGGGTGGTGGGAGGATGCGGTAGGTTCCCTCCGCGGTCTTCTCGACGCCTTCACCGAATGCGCCGTACGCCATCTGGATGTTGATCTCCGGCTCGTAGATATGGTCGAGCCAGCGGATCGCAATCTCGGCCTTGTTCGACTGCGTGGTGATCACACCTCGCCCACCGTTCATCATCGCGCGCGGATGCCAGTTGGCCATCTGGTGACCGTCAGGTCCTTCGAGAGGTCCGACGATGTCGTAGAACCGACCGTTGGCGCCGGCGACGTTGATGCTGAACCATGATACGTAGCTCCCGTAGATTGGCGGCACCTGGTTACCCTTCGCCTGCATCTGACCGCGATCCTGGATGTACGCCTCGGGGTCGAGCAGACCCTCGCTATGCAGCTTGTTCAGCCAGATGATCGTATTCCTGAAGCCCTCGGTGGCCGGTTCCCAGATGACTCGATCGTTCTCGACCGCGAAGAAGTCGGCCCCGTGATCCATCTGCACGCCGAACGATCCGAAGAAACCGAGATCCGACCAGTTCACGTTCCGCGTATAGAACACGAGACCGAGCGGAATCTGATCGGCAGCGCTGCCGGTCCCGTTGAGGTCACTCGACTTGAACAGCTGCAGGACCTCATAGTATTCGTCGATCGTCGTCGGGATCTCTCGGCCGACTGCCTGGAGCCACTCACGGTTGATGTAGAGCATGTTGCCCAGGTCCTGGTGGTACGCGTTTCCGAAGTTGAACGTCGAGTAGATTCGTCCGTCCGGGCTGGTCAGAACATCGCGCAGGCCGGGAGTCGTATCGATGAAACCGGTGATCGTTGGCGCGTACTGCTCGAGCAGGTCGTCGATTGGGCGGACGAGACCCTGCGTCGCGTACGCGAACGCCTGCGGAACGCTGAGCCCCTCGAGGAACATGTCCGGGAGATCACCCGACGCGAACATCAAGTTGATTCGCGTATCCATGTCGTTGATCGGGGCGGTGACCCAGTCGACCTCGATGTTGGTTCGTTCCTGGATCTGCTGGATTATCGTCATCCGGTTCAGCGGAACGGTCTGCTCGGGAAGCAGCCCATAGAAGACCTTCAGCGACGTCGGCTGATTCGTGATCGGAAAGCCGGTCGCATTGAACTCAGCCGCCGTCGTCGCCTGTTGCGCCGCGCCACCCGCGAGCGCCGCTGCAGTGACTCCTGTGAGCATCACCGCGAGCCCCAGGAGGGCGACACCGCGCGTCGTGCGGTGCGTGTGATTGCGGTACATACGTACCTCCTTACTATTCTTGTCGCGGCGTCAACGACGCCGGTGCTAACCTTTCACAGAGCCGATCATGACGCCCTTCACGAAGTACTTCTGGAGAAACGGATAGAGCATCAGGACCGGCACGCTCGCGAATATGATCGCGCCGAACTTGATCAGGTCGGCGGTGCGCTGACGCTCGTCCGCGGCCATCGGGTCCATGTCGAGCGTGATTGACTGGTTCTGGATGATCAGGTCGCGAAGAACGACCTGGAGAGGATACCGTTCGCGATTCGTCATGAACAGGAACCCGTCAAAGAATGTGTTCCAGTGGAACACCGCATAGTAGATCGTCATGATCGCAATGATCGCCGGAGATACCGGCAGCACGATCTGGAAGAAGAACCGGAAGGTTCCGCAACCGTCGATGCGTGCGGAGTCGAGGAGCTCATCGGGTATCGTTGTCGCAAAGAACGTGCGGCAGATGATCAGGTAGAAGACGTTCACAGCGCTCGGAAGCGCGAGGGCCCAGACCGTGTTCATCAGCCCGAGATTTCTGACGAGCAGGTACCTCGGAATCAGTCCGCCCTGGAAAAAGAGCGTGAAGACGAACACGAACGTGAACAGGCGCCTGAGCGGCAGATCCTTGCGCGACAGGGCGTATCCGGCGGCGATGGTCAGCGAAACGTTGATCACGGTTCCTACGACTGTGTAGTAAATCGAGTTCGCGTAGCCTCGCCAGATCGGGTCGTGCCGGAGCACCTCGCGATAGCCCTGCAATGTGAGCTCGCGAGGCAACAGGATCACCCGACCGGTGTTCACCGCGGTCGGACCGCTGATCGATGCGATTACGACGAAGTAAAGTGGATACATCGCGACAACAGCGGCTGCGAGCACGACGAATAGGTTCACGGCGTCGAACAGTGGTTCACGATCGATGGTTCGGATCATCCGCTCTCCTCTTAATAGAGGCTGTGCTCAGACAACCGTCGCGCAGCGGTGTTTACCATCACCACGAGCACCAAATTCACCGTCGACTGGAACAGCCCGATGGCCGCCGCGAACGAGTAGCGCGGAAGAATTCCGGTGCCGATGACGCCGACCTTGTAGATGTACGTCGAGATCACCTCCGACGCCGAGATATTGAGCGGTGACTGAAGCAGGAACGCGCGGTCGAAGTCGATCGACAGCATCTGTCCGAACGCGAGGATGAAGAGCACCGTCGCGGTGGGGAGCACCGCGGGGAGATCGATCCGAAGTATGCGTTGGAGCTTGCCGGCACCGTCGATCATCGCTGACTCGTGCGTTTCCGGGTTCACACCGGAGAGAACACCAAGGTAGATGATTGCGTTCACGCCGGTGAACTGCCAGACGACCGTGCCGACGAATATGTGCGGGAACCAGGCAGGGTCGGCCATGAACGGAACCGGGCCGAGACCAACTCGCGACAGAGCGAAGTTGATCACCCCAGTGCGCGGCGAGAGCATGATGAACACCATCGACGCCACGACGGTGACCGACACGAAGTTCGGGGCGTAGAACAGCGTCTGAAGCGTTCTGCGGGCACCGTTGCGCA
>SKVA01000040.1 GCA_007129695.1 Spirochaetaceae bacterium
CCCTGGAGCATACCACCAATCGCCTGGCCGCGGACCTCGTCGGGGTTGATCACCTTGCCGACGTCGAAGACCGACACGACCTTGAGCACGTTGTACTCACCGGTCTCCTGATCGACCTCGACGGTCAGCCCGTGCGCTCCGTAGGTCCAGTCGATCGCGGGCAGTCCCTGCCCGGTCTCCTTGTTGAGGTGCGTGAGCCCCTGCGCGATGTAGCGCCCGACGCCCACGAGCGGTCCGCCGATAGCGTTGCCGTTCGGGAACGCGTAGCCGATCGCGAGCTGTCGGAAGGTCACGAACGAGTCGGGGTGGTGCCGAACGTAGATCCGCTCGGCGTCGTGCGACAGGTCGACCTTGTTCGCACGAAGCGCCTGCGACGCGACGTCGTACGCGTTCGTCAGGAGATCCTCCGCCGCGAGGATCGCCGCGTTACCGCTCAGGAGCAACCCCTTCGACGCGACCGTCTGCCAGTCGTACGGATCGCGGTCGGTGTCGGAATCCCACGCGACCTTCACCCGGTCGACAGGAAAGCCGAGGCGCTCGGCGACGATCTGCTGTATCGACGTGTAGGTGCCCTGCCCGTAGTCGACGAGCGACAGATTCGCGACGACGGTGCCGTCTTCGTTCATCTTGAGGATCACGGTCGTCGCGGTGAACGGTGGCATCGCCGGCGCCTTATGCAGCGCGACGACCGCCTTGCCTACCTTCATGCCGGTGCGCTTTTCGCGCGCGCTCTCGGCATCGGAAAGCGTGCCGTAGCCAATGCCGAGAGCGGCGCGCTTCAGACACGCGGTGATGTTGCCGGTGTGCGCGGTGATCTTCTCACCGGTCAGCGTCGTCGAGCCGGGCCGCAGCGCGTTCAGCAGCCTGAACTCGAACGGCTCCATGCCGATCGCGTTGGCGATCAGATCCATGTGGCGCTCGAGCCCCCAGAAGAACTCGACGTGCCCGAAGCCGCGGTACGCGGTGCCGTACGGCTTGTTCGTGTAGATCGTGTACGCGTTCACCGTCGCGTTCGGGATGTCGTACGGACCGCCGGCCGAGTAGCCCGACGCGCGCGTGACGTTCACCGCGTAGTCGGCGTACGCTCCGGCGTCCCAGTACATCGTGAGTTCCTGCGCCTGAATCTTGCCGTCCTTCGAGATACCGGTCTTGATGTTGTACGTGAGCTGGCTGCGGCACGGCAGCAGGCTGAACTCCTCTTCACGCGTCGCGGTGAGCTTCACCGGGCGTCCGCCCGCCTTCCGTGAGAGCACCGCGACGAGCGGCTCGATCCCGATGCCCGCCTTGCCGCCGAACCCGCCGCCGACGTACGGGACGATCACGCGCACCTGCTGGTGCGACAGACCGAACGCGACGCAGAAGAGATTGCGGACCGTGAACGGCGACTGTGCCGACGTCCAGATCGTGATCTGGTCCTCGTGCCCCCACTGGACAATCGCGACGTGCGTCTCCATTGGGACGTGCTGGACCGACGGGTTCGTGTACTCGCGCTCGATGATCCACTCGCACTGCTCGAACGCGGCCTCGGTGTCGCCCTTGCGGAGGCGCGTGTGGTTCGCGATGTTCGTACCGGGCCTGGGCGTGAACGCCGCTTCCATGTACGAGTAGTCGCCGAGGTTCGGGTGGACGAGTGGTGCGTCGTCTTGGAGCGCGTCCATCGGGTGGAGCACCGGCGCGAGCTCCTCGTACTCGACATCGATCAGCTCGACCGCGCGCTGCGCGATCTCCAGGGTATCGGCCGCGACCGCGGCAACCGCCTCGCCGTAGTGTCGCACCTCGCCCTTCGCCAAGATCGCCTTGTCGACGACGTAGAGTCCAAGCCGATAGTCGAGCTCATCACCGGTCACGACTGCGCGGACGCCGGTGAGCGCCTGTGCCTTGCTCGTGTCGATCTTCACGATGCGCGCCCGCGCGTGCGGGCTGGTCTTCACGCGAGCGTAGAGCATCCCGGGAACGATCATGTCGCTCACGTAGGTCGCCTGCCCGGTCAGTTTCACCTTCGAGTCGATCCGGTCGGTCTTGCGCCCGACGTGCTTCAGTTCGGCGGCGGGTATCGTTTCAAGCATTGTCGGCCCCCTCGTCGGCACTCGCCTTTGCCGCACCCCCGTCCGCGGTCGCTGCGACAGCTGCGACAGCTTCAATGATCTGCTCGTAGCCGGTGCAGCGGCAGAAGTTGCCCTCGATACCGTGCTGGATCTCCTCGCGCGACGGGTGCGGGTTGCGGCGAAGGAGATCGGTCGCCGACATGATCATGCCGGGCGTGCAGAATCCGCACTGGACGGCGTGGTGGTCGTGGAACGATTGCTGGAGCGCCGACAGCTCGCCGTTCGTTGCGACGCCCTCGATCGTTTCGATCGTGGCGCCGTCGGCTTCCGCGGCGAGCACGAGGCACGAGTTCACCGATCGGCCGTTCATGATGATCGTGCACGCGCCGCATTCGCCGGCGCCACACCCTTCCTTGGTTCCGGTCAGACCGACATCCTCTCGCAGGAAGTGGAGCAGCGTCCTGTGTTCGGCCACTTCGCGCTCGAACTGCTGTCCGTTGATGGTGAGTCTGATGCGTATCACGATCGTATCTCCTGTAGCAGCCGACCGATGAATACGTCGACCATGAACCGCCGGTACTCCTTCGTGCACCGGACGTCGTCGATCGGGCTGATCGACTCCTGCGCCTTCTTCTGGATCTCATCGACCGGCGCGTCGACCGGGAAGTCGGGCAGCAGGACCGGCGTCGGTGCCGCGGAGCTGATCGCGGTCCGAAGCGTCTGCCCCGACCGGACCATCGCGACCGCTACCACTCCCAGGTCGTGCCCCTTGATGCGCTTGAGCTTCTTGTACCCGCCGACCGCGTCGATCCGGTCGACCGGGACGATGATCCTGGACACGACCTCATCGGGCGCGATCTGCGTCTTCTTGACCCCGGTGATGAACTCGCGGAGCGCGAGCGTCCGCTCGCCTCGCGCGGAGCGCAGCTCCACGTTCGCACCCAGGCAGAGGAGCGGTGAGCTCATGTCGCCGCACGGGGACGCGGTGACGATGTTCCCGACGACGGTCGCGCGGTTACGCAGCTGGTACGTCGCGAGCTCGGCCCCCGCGGTCGCGAGGATGCCGTAGTGCTTGCCTACCGCGGGATGATCGACCAGGTCGTTGACCGTCGCGCACGCGCCGATCGACAGCCCGTCCGTCGCGTCGAACGACAGCTCGGATAGCTCGGGAACCTTCTTCAGATCGATCACGATCGACGGTCGCGCGATCCCGGCGCGGACGCTGACGAACAGATCGGTTCCGCCCGAGAACACGGCGGCCCGCTCTCCGTGCTCCGAGAGGAGCGAAAGCAGGTCGCCCATGGTTTCCGGCGCGGCGTACGAGAACTCGTGTAGCACAGTACCACCTCGGGACGATGCGTCCCATATCAAAGTGTAAAGCTCATTTAAGTACGAGTCGACGCAGATGTCAACGTCG
>SKVA01000453.1 GCA_007129695.1 Spirochaetaceae bacterium
CAGGAATCAGGGCGCGCGATCGGATTCCTGGCCACTCCGGTCGACCGGAGTGCAGATCCGGACGAGCACCGCTTGCGCGTGAAAGGACTGCATCACCGACTGACCGAGCTGTTCGGAATCGAGCTGGTGATCGTCGCGGGGCCGCGTGTCTACGGGGCCGCCGACGCGTGGACTTCGCGAGCGCGTGTGATGAGCTATGCGGAAGCGACGTACCTGATGGCTCGCCCGGGACATCACTACGTTCCGGCCGCACGCGACCCGGGTCGCAGCGGCGAACCCGTCATCACCGAACGGGACGGCCCACCTCTTGTCCGGCTCACCGGGGGCTCTGCGCGCGCGATCACCGAGTATGTGGAACGTGGCAATATCGAAGCCGCAATGAGAGTGCTCGAGGAGTTGTGCAAGACTCTATCGACGACACCAGTCGCGTCGGCTGCGCTTCAGAACTGGCTCTACTCGCTTCAAACCGAGCTCAACCGCCTTGTCTGGGACCTCGAGGGAACCCCGAACGACTCGATCGCGGCGATCGGCCGAGTCGCCGAGCACGTCTCCCTGCGTTCTGCATGCGCCGTCCGAGACGCGATCGACGGTGCGATCCACGCAACAATCGCGGATGTAGCGCAACTGCGGCGGCTCGGACGGAACGCGACCGTCGCCGTCGTGAAGCGTCGCATCGAGCGCCGGTTCCGGGAACAGCTATCGCTCGCCGACCTCGCGAGCGAGCTCGGGTCGAACCCGGTCTACCTTGGGCAACGCTTCAGGCAGGTCGTTGGGGTGAGCTTCAAGACGTATCTGCGTCGCGCGAGGATCCGCGAGGCGGAGCGGCTGCTCACCGCAACCGAGTTGCGGATTCCGGAGATTGCAGCACGAGTCGGCTATGCCGACATCGACTACTTCGGCGAGCAGTTCCGGCGAGAGACGGGCAAGACGGCTGCGGCGTACCGGGCGGAAACACGAGCGGGCCATCGGGAATCCTAGAATTCCCCGGTAAGGTGCTGGGGTTTCTCCGGTTGCGCATGTGCTGGTCGGTGCTACGCTGATCGCAGACCAAGCGAAGGAGTTGCGTATGAAGAAGCTGTTTGTGCTGATCTTCATCGTCGCGCTCGTTGGTCCCGCATTCGCATCCGGTGCGGGACAGCGTGCCACGACCGGCATCAGGGAGTACGACGTCTTCCTGGGCTACGAAAAGGAGGACTATCCGGCTGGGGGGACGATTTTCGGCGACTGGCTGGAAGAACAGACCGGCGTTCGCATCAACTGGGAGTTCAACGTCGGCGACCTGCAGCAGAAAGTCGGGCTCATCGCTGCGTCCGGAGATTACCCGGATGCGATCCATCCGCGGAACTACACGCAGATCCTGCTCGCAGCAGGCGCCGCCATTCCGCTGAATGATCTGATCGAGAGCCACGGACCGAACCTGAAGGAGATCTACGGTGACCGGATGGAGATGTTTCGTCAGCCCGACGGCAACATCTACTGGTTCCCGCAGGTCATGCCGTACGGCGACGAGTACCGGACCCCGAACCCGGGCCACGGCGTCTTTGTTCAGCAGGCTGTGCTCGAATACTTCGACTACCCCATGCCGAACAACGTCGAGGAAATGATCGATCTGCTGATCGAGTACGCGAAGGCGAACCCGACGATCGATGGGAACAAGACGCACGCGTGGACCGGGCTGTTCTGGACGTGGCGTGAGTTCCCGGTATTCAACGCGCCGACGATCCTGAGTGGCCACCCGAACGATGCGTCGGTATCGGTCGACTGGGTGGACGACCGATGGAAAGCCCGCGCATTTTACGACAAGGAGGAGGCGTACCGGATCTACAAGCTCTATAACAAAATGCATCTGGAAGGCCTCTACGACACCGAGTCGTTCGTGATGGATTACGACCAGTATCTTGCAAAGCTGTCCGGTGGGAGCATCCTCGCGTTCTACGACCAGGACTGGCAGTTCGGCACGGTGCAGAACCTGCTTCTCGAGCAGGACCAGGGCCGCTGGTACGTCGCGATGCCGCTCGTGATGGACGGGTACGACCCCGAGATCATGAATCCGCCGCAGCCGCAGGTGTCCGAAGGCATCACGATCAGTACACAGGCGCGTGATCCCGAGGGGCTGATGGAGTACTTCAACTTCCTCGCGAAGTGGGACACGATGATCATGCGGCAGTGGGGCCGCGAAGGAATCGACTACATGGTCGGTTCCGACGGCTTGTTCTCCCGGACGCCTGAGCAGATCCTGCAGTGGCAGAACCTCGACTGGGTGAACACGACCTACGGTGCAGACTACTGGGCGAACTTTATCCGTCTCGACCCGGGGTCGCTGCTTCCGGACGGAAGGAACAACGTCGCGCCGAGCCATCAGCCGAGCGTCTACCAGCAGTCGCGCCGGCCGCAGGAGCTCGAGGTCCTGCGCGCGTACAATGCGGAGACGTTTGCGCAGATCTTTACCGACGTCTATCCGCAGCCGGACATGCGCCGGTCGACCTACTTCCCGACGTGGACGATCACGATGCCGCCCGACAGTCCGGAGTCGATTACCGGCACAAGGATCGGCGATGTGCGCCGGCGTTACATTCCGCAGCTCATCATGGCGCCGGCAGGGCAGTACGATCGGGTCTGGAACGAGTTTGTCGCGGAGATCAATCAGATCCCGCAGGCGGACCGGGAGGCGCACACCGCGTACATCCAGCGCGAGATCGACCGTCGCGTCGAGGCTGCCGGGGGCTACTGACCCGCAGCAGCCGTTTCGCAAGGACACTGATACCGTGAAGGTGGCGGGGCGTAGGCCCCGCCATCCCGCCGGGAGCGAACATGAACCGGACCGAGACAACATTCTCTCCAGAGCAGGATGCGCTTGTCCCTGGCACGCTGAGGCGCGGGCGCAACTGGGCGGTCATCTTCCGCAACCAGGGAGCGCTGATGCTGATGAGCATTCCGTTCCTGGTACACCTGCTGGTTTTCCGGTACGGCCCGATCTTCGGGTGGGTCATGGCGTTCCAGCGCTACCGCCCGGGGCGCGGATTCCTTGACCAGGAATGGGTCGGGCTGTTGCAGTTCCAGACGCTTTTCGCGGACGCGACGTTCTACCGGGTACTGCGAAACACGCTTGCCATGGCGAGCATCAAGCTCGTAATGGGAACGTTCTTCGCGATACTCGTTGCGATCCTGATCAACGAGACGAAGAACCGTCCGTTCAAGCGTACCGTTCAGACGATCAGCTATCTGCCGCACTTCATATCGTGGGTCGTCGCCGCCAACCTCGTGCTCGAGGTGCTCGCTCCGCGAGGGGTTTTCAACGGTATTCTCGTCGGTCTGGGGCTGCTCGACGAACCGGTGCTCTGGATGGGCCGGGCAGACCTGTTCTGGTGGATCATCGGCTGGTCGCATGTCTGGAAAACCGCCGGGTTCGGTGCGATCATCTATCTTGCCGCCATGACGAGCATTGACCCGCAGCTCTATGA
>SKVA01000349.1 GCA_007129695.1 Spirochaetaceae bacterium
CACGCCGCACAGACCCGCGGGACGCTGCTCCGCGCGGCGCGCCATCGCGCGCAGGACGAGTGGGAGCTCGGGCAGACGCGCGAGCAGCGGATGATCGGCCTCATCAGGAAACGATTCCCCGACGTGACGATCAACGACTTGTCGCCCGCGCTCGACGCGATGCGCCTGGTCAAGAGCCCCGCGGAGATATACGTGATGCGCGAGGCCGGCCGGCTCAACGGCCTGATGATCAACGAGTGCATGAAGGCCACCCGACCCGGCATGCCCATCCACCAGCTCGCCGCAATCGGAAAGTACGTCTACTTCATGCACGGGCAGTGCCCCGAGGGGTACGACTGGCTGATCACGCCCAGCACCGAAGCCTCCGATACGCTCGTCGACGGCGACCTGCTCCTGATGGACTGCGGCCCCGAGTACTGCCACTACACGAGCGACATCGCCCGGATCTGGCCGGTCAACGGCGTCTACGACCAGTGGCAACGCCACACCTACGGCTTCATCGTCGAGTACCACAAGGCGCTCATCTCGCGCCTTCGACCCGGTGCCGTCGCGCAGGAGGTCTACGACGACACCGCCGCCGAGATGCGCGGCCGGTACACGGGCGACTCGGTCGCCACCGCGATGATCGAGAACATGGTCGCGCGCGGCGTACGCTACCTCAACCACACCGTCGGCATGAGCGTCCACGACAACGTGAAGCAGTGGCACGGCGACCCGCTCAAAGTCGGCATGGTGCTCGTCGTCGACCCGATGATCTGGCTCACCAACGTACCGCACCCCTACGTCCGCGTCGAGGACACCGTCGTCATCACGGAGACCGGGTGCGAACGGCTCACCGCCAACGCCCCGCTCGAGCTCGACGCCGTCGAAGCGCTCATGCACGAGCCGAGCATGTTCCACTCCTGAGCAATTGTCGGAGCGGTCAGGTGGGGGAGCATCCCCACCGCACGACACAGCCCGCCCGCACCCACGATCGGGACCACGCGGCTCCCCCTCGCTCCCGCAGGCGTCGTTGCGACCGCAACGACGCACGCTCCCGCTACCCCCTCGCAGGCTTACCGCAGGGGATTCGCCCCAGCGCTTCGCGCGTTCTGCCCAATTCGCAGCCGGACGTTTTCGCTTGTTCCTGCCAATGCCACCGCCATGCTGAACCAAGTGCCAATCGTCGTGTATACGGCATGCACATGATGAAGCCAGACGTACCCGCGAACGACCTTCCGCTCCTGCCGCGAGCCACCTCGGCCAACCGCCAACCCGCTCGGCCTGGAGGGCATTGCTCGCTGCCGACGACCGGCAGACGACCCCGGAAACGGAAGAGGTCCTGAAGTCCCGCTCCGCGATCTCGAGCGATACCCCAATGACATCTTCCCGACCTCCGCGTACAATCCTGACCATGCCAATCACCGATGCGGACTTGCTCCGGCTCGATCCCAGTGGCCTTACCGACGAGGAGGTCGACGAGATACTCGATCCGAATGCGATTGGGGTGCCGGAGCTGTCGCCGGAATGGGAACGCGAGGCTGTGGCGCGCCGCTGGACTCAGGCGATCGAAGCCGCCGATACCGCGGAGCGGGTTCTCCTTGAGGCGCGGTTCGCGGGGCTCGCGGCGTTCCCTGGCGATGGGCAGGCTGCGGCGAGTCGGATGGCTGCGGAGGCACGTTCGTCGGGTAGCTTCCAGGCTGAGGCGGAAGCCATTCGCTCCATCCTCTCACGTCCCCACTACCTCCGCGGAGGTTCGCGGCTCGAAGACGAAGAACTCTACGAGCGGGGGATTCAGCTCGCTGCCCATAGCGACGCGAGGCTGGTTGAAGCGGATCTGCTGCTCCATCGCGCGGTCGTCGTGATGCACTTCGGTTCGGTCACCGAATCGCTCCGTCTCGCCTGGCGGGCACGCCGGCTCGTGCTGGACGCCGTCTCGCCGTCTCACCGCTCGTACGAGCTACTCGCCGCTACGGCCTCAGTGCTTGGCGTTGCGGCATGGCAGAGCGAGAAGAATCAGAGGCTATCACGGAGGTACTTTGCGTGTTCGCTCATCGCAGACCGGCGTGGACGAGACGGTTCCAGCGCGCCGCTGTTACACATCGAGCTCTCCAGACAGGGCAGCCACTTCTCCGACGTGCGTTCGGCCCGGGCCCACGCGCTCCGGGCGTTCTACATCGGCCGGCACGCGGGGGACTGGTTTCAGGCGTCGCGAAGCCTGTACTACCTCTGCCGGGCCGAACTTGGCGCCGGCGAGCTGTCCGCCGCGAAGCAGACGCTCGAGCGGCTTCGCGGCTACACCCGCGAACAGTCTGTGGCTCCGCACATCGTCTCGGCGATCAACGACCTCCTTGGCGCGCTCATAGCCTTCGACGAGCGCGATTGCGAGCGTGGCATCGAGCTCGGGCTTGCGGTAGTGGATGGCGCCGCCATGGGAGCCGAAACGAAACTCGCGCTGATGAACGGACTCGCATCGTCGTACGAGGCGATGGGCGACAAGGACTCCACGATCACGTGGTTGCGGCGCGCTGCGGTCGTTCAGAGCGAGATGTACGAGAACAGGATCGCCGGGTCTGCGACCGGTCTCACGCTCAACGATCAGATCGCGCGCCTGCGGGAGGAGTACGGGGACGCGACGGAGACAGCCCGGCGTAGCGATACGCTCCTTCGCGGCATTCTTCCTCCGAGCGCGTACGCCGAGTTCCAGCAGACCGGCGAGTGCAGGGCGCGCCATATTGAGCGTGTCGCGATCTTCTTCTCGGATTTCGCCGGTTTCACTCAGATCGCCGCCGGAATGCATCCGGATCAGCTCGTGGACGTTCTCGGGCAGCTCTTCGGCGCGTTCGATCGAATCATGGTCGAGCACGGCTGTGAGCGTGTTGAGACGATCGGAGACGCGTATCTCGCGGTCGCGGGGTTGGACGTCTCAGAGGAACGCTCGTTCGAGTGCCGTGTCGCCGATATGGTTCACGCAGCGGTCGACGTCGCACGCTACCTCGTCGGTCGTAACGGCGAGTTCCGTGCACTGGGGGCGCCGGAGTTTCACGCGCGGATCGGGGTGCACACCGGTTCGATCGTTGGTGGGCTCGTAGGAACCGAACGCGTTCGCTACGCCGTGTTCGGCGATGCGGTGAACACCGCGCAGCGGCTCGAGGCGGGCGGACGACCGGGGACCGTAACGGTGTCTGCAGCGGTGCGCGATGCGGTTGATGGTGTTGACGGTATCGGGCTGATCGAACGACCGGCCATTTCGGCGAAGGGCAAGGGCGATCTGCCGGTGTGGGAGGCAACGCTTCCGGCTCCGTCCCAGTAGACGATAGGAAGATCAATCGTCGCGCCCGAGCCGTTTCACGGGCGACCGGGTGGCGGTCTCCACGACGTGCGTCCGTCGGGTCGCATACCCACGCGCGGAGTCTACCGTGCGACGGTGACCGGAATCGAGTTCATCGGCCACGTCGTCGAGCTCGGTGACAATGTCGA
>SKVA01000367.1 GCA_007129695.1 Spirochaetaceae bacterium
CTGATGGTTCCCGTATACGCGCGTCAGGTCTACGACGGCCTCAAGGCTTCGATCACCGGATACCGCATCGACCGCGGGCAGTACCCTGTTCTCTACGACGTCAGATTCGAGTAGTCTGTCGTTCCATGACTATAGATACCCAGACGGTGGCCGCCGGCGAAAAGCGGCGGATGCAGTTTCCCCTCTACGAGACGGTCACGGGCGTCCGGTCGACGCCGGTCACCGTCTGTCGCGGTCGGTCCGACGGTCCGACGATGCTCGTGCTCGCCGGGTGTCATCCCGGAGAGTACAACGGGATCGTGGCCGCGATTCGGTTTGCGAACGGGCTCGACCCGCAACGGATGCGCGGCGCGGTGATCGTCGTCCACGCGCAGAACCTTCCCGGGCTCGACGCACGTTCCGGTCACCTGTCGCCGATTGACGGCGTGAACATGGGCCGTGCGTTTCCGGTCCCCGGCGAAGCGGCCGAAGGCGCGGGGAACGTGTCGCACCTGGCCGATTCGCCGACGCATCGCGCCGCGCGTCGGATCTTCGACACATTCGTCCCGCTCTGCGATTACGTCGTAGACCTGCACGGTGGCGAGTTCTTCGAGGCGCTTCCGCCCAATGTCGAGTATCTTCTCACCGGTGACAGAGCGGCCGACGATGCGACGCGCGCGTTCGCCGCGTCGTTCGGGATCGAGCTCCTCTGGGAGGTCCCCAACGGGAGCATCCCTGAGATGCCGAACTACCCGGGCCGAGGATCGATCGCGCTCGAGGCGGGGTTCTTGGGCAAACCCGGCGTCTTCTTCGAAGTTGGCGGCGAAGGAAAGATCGAATGGCCCTTAGTCGACCTGACGGTAGCCGGGCTCGAGCGATCGATGCGCGCGGTCGGGATGCTCGACGGCGAAGTCGAGCCGGTTGCGTGCCGGACGCTCGTCGGTGGGCACGTGCTCTTTGCCGGACGGGGCGGATTCTGCGACTACCAGGTCGCCCCCGGTCAGGAAGTCATGGCGGGCGAACGGATCGGTCTGATCTTCGACTTCACCGGCGAGACGATCGAAGAGTTCAGAGCTCCGTCGCACGCGGTGCTGACCAACGTGGGCACCAAGGGTGCCGTGAATCCGGGCGACATGCTGTTCGTGATGGGTAACGTCGTCGCGTGATGGAGCGCCGCTGACCGATGGGACGCCACCTGATACGCCGGATCGTCGCAGCCGTTCCGGTGCTGCTCGGAATCGTTACGGTCACCTTTCTGGTTCTCCACCTCCTGCCGGGCGACCCGGCGACCGCGATGCTCGGCTTCCACGCGACCGAAGCGCGCGCGAACGTGCTGCGCGAAGAGCTCGGGCTCAACGATCCGCTGCCCGTCCAGTACGTGCGTTACATCGGCAACACGCTCCGCTTCGATCTGGGTCGGTCGATGTCCAAGCGACGCCCGGTCCACGAACTGATCGCCGAGCAGATCCCGGCGACGGTGGAACTCGCGATCGCCGGCATGGGGTGCGCGCTCCTGCTCGGACTCGTCCTGGGCGTCGTTGCCGCGACGCATCGCGGCCGGTGGTTGGACACCGGCGCGATGGCGGTGTCGCTCCTGGGCGTGTCGATGCCCAGTTTCTGGCTGGGGCTGATCCTGATCCTGGTGTTTTCCGTCCAGCTTCGTTGGGTTCCGATCCTGGGAGTCGGTGGTGGGCTGGTCAGGCTGATTCTCCCCGCGATCGCGCTCGGGTTCAGGTCGGCCGCGATGATCGCGCGACTCGTGCGGTCGAGCGTCCTCGAGGTGCTTCGCCAGGACTACGTCGCGACCGCACGTGCGAAGGGTCTCACCGAGCGGGTGGTCGTCTATCGGCACGCGTTGCGTAACGCGTTGATTCCGGTCGTGACGGTGATGGGGTTGCAGTTCGGCCGGCTCCTGGCCGGATCGGTCGTCATAGAGAACGTGTTCGGTCGCGAGGGGATCGGGACGCTCCTTGTGCAGGCGATCCAGGTTCAGGATATCCCCGTGGTGCAGGGCGTAGTACTCGTGACCGGCGTCGCGTACGTCGTCGTGAACCTTCTGGTGGATCTGTCGTACACGCTCCTGGATCCCCGGGTGAGGTTCTCATGAGCGATGCGACGCGGTCGGCGGGATTCGATACGCCAACGACGATCGCGTTGCGCGAACTGCGTCGCAGTCGAAGCGCGATCGTCGGTGCGGCGATCATGGCCGTTCTGCTCCTGATCGCGCTGTTCGCGCCGCTTATCGCACCGTACGATCCGATCGCGATCGATCCGTCGGTCTCGCTTCAGGGACCGAGCGGGCGCCACTGGATGGGGACCGACGACTTCGGGCGCGACATCCTGAGCAGGGTGCTCTACGGAACGCGGATATCGCTTCGCGTCGGGATCATCGCGGTCGGCATAGGCGGATCGATTGGACTGTTGATCGGGCTGGCCGCCGGGTACATCGGCGGCTGGTTCGACTTCATCGCGATGCGCGCGGTCGACGTGCTGCTGAGCTTCCCCGGGATTCTGCTCGCGCTTCTGATCATGACGGTTCTGGGGCCGAGCCTGACCAACGTGATGATCGCCGTCGGCATTTCCAACGTGCCGCTCTACGTTCGCCTTGTCCGGGGGACGGTCCTGTCGGCGAAGGAGAGCGGGTACGTGGAAGCTGCGCGCGGAACCGGATGCAGTCATCTGACGATCGTCGTCAAGCACATCGTCCCGAACATCATCGCGCCGTTCATCGTCGTCACGACGCTGGAGGTCGCGAACGCGATCCTGTTGTCGGCGACGCTGAGCTTCCTGGGGATGGGTGCGCAGCCGCCGACCCCGGAGTGGGGAGCGATGCTCAACGAGGGCCGACGCTACATCCGGACCGCCTGGTGGATGATAACCTTCCCAGGACTCATGATCATGCTGTCGGTGCTGGGGATCAACCTTCTGGGCGACGGGCTGCGCGACGCGCTCGATCCCAAGCTGAGCGAGTAGCGCATGCGCGACGCCGAGCGTGCCCACCGCGCGCTTCGTGACCGACTTGCCGGGCTTCATGCGTTGGAATCGGCGCTCACGCTCCACCAATGGGACGAGCGCACGTCGATGCCGTGTGGCGGACGCGCGGGCCGCGATGCCGTTGCTGCCCACCTCTCCGGACTCATTCACGACGCGTACACCGACCCGCGACTCGCCGACGCCGCGCGTCGCGTGATCGCCGATCCGCAAACCGGCGACGACAACGACCTGGCGCGCGCGCTGCTGCACCGGATCGAACGACTGAACGCGATTCCGGGCGATCTGGCCGCTGCACTCGTTCACGCCCGATCGGCGTGCGTGCGCGCGTGGCACGCGGGGCGTGACGCGAACGATGCGCGCGGGTGGACCGACGCGTTTGGGACGCTCCTCCGGCTCCTGATCGAGGAGGCGAATGCCGAGCTCGACGCTCGAGCCGCCGAAGGGGGCGAGTCAGGCGGCGCCGGCATCGATCGCCA
>SKVA01000095.1 GCA_007129695.1 Spirochaetaceae bacterium
AGGGCCCCGCCGAAACTTGCGCGGGTGAGCCCGGTGAGCAGCCCTTCGAGCGCGGCTTCGGGTTCGATCTCCCGATTCAGAATCCGGTAGACCATCGCGGTGATCGGAAGCTTGATCTGGTGCTTCTGGATGAGTCGCTGGGCGCCGCGCGCGGCGATCACCCCTTCGGGCAGATAGCCGACCTCGTCGATCCGCGCGATCAGGTCGTCGATCGTTGCGAACGCGTTGAGAACGCCCTGCTCGACGATGTCGCGGCCGAACCTGCGGTTGCGGCCGTACTGGCTGCGGCACGTGACGTCCAGATCGCCGACTCCGGCGATCGACGTGAAGGTCTCCGGGTGCGTCGCACCAAGCGCGAACGCCATCGACTGGATCTCGTTCAGTCCCGCGGCCAAAAGCAGGCTTTCGGTGTTGTCGCCGAACATCGTGCCGGCCGCGTGCGACAGGCTGTCCATCATTCCGAACGCGATCGCGACCACGTTCTTCATCGCCGCGGCGACCTGGACTCCGATAACGTCGAGCGAGCTGAAGACCATCAGCGGTCGCACGCTCAGGAGCTCCCTGACGCGGACCGCGTTACGCGGGTAGCTCGACGCGCTGATGAGCCCCGTCAGCCGACCCTGAGCGACCTCTTCGGCGTGGCTCGGTCCCGACACATAGACCACTTTACCGTTGTAGAAACCGGGGAGGTAGTCCTCGAGCGTCGGGACGATGAGGCGGACTCCGTCGGGCGCGTCGATGAATCCCTTCGTGATCACCGCGATCACCGCCTTGCCTTCGGCGATATCCGGCACCGCGAGCAGGCTGCGGGTGACGCGCAGGATGTGGAAGCTCGGTGTGGCCAGGACCAGGAACTCCTTGCCCGCCGCGACGCTCAGGAGGTCCGATCGCGCCCGCACCGATTCGGGCAGTTCGACATCCGGGAGGTACCGGGAGTTGCGGTGGTTGGTTGTGATGTCGTTCGCGACGTCGGACTCGTACGCCCACAGTTCGACATCGTGACCCGCGGAGCCGAGCACGCCGGCGAGCGCCGTGCCCCACGCGCCGGCTCCGATGATCCCGACGCTGCTCACGGTGTGCCGGTCTCCGCGTCGACGAGCTTCGCGAACTCGTCGACCCGATCGGAGATGATGCCGATCCCTCCCTGCCAGAACTCCTCGCGCTCGATGTCGAAGCCCGCCACGCGCGTGACGTCGTTCGCGCTCGCCTGGCCTGTCATGCGCAGGAGATCACGGTACCGCGCGGGGAAGTCGTGCGCGTCGCGTTCGTAGCCCGCGTAGAGTCCCAGGCCGAACAGGAGTCCGAACGCGTAGGGGAAGTTGTAGAACGAGCGATTCGCGCTGTAGTAGTGCGACTTGACCGCCCACATGTACGGATGAAGGTTCTTCGGGTCGAGCGCGTTTCCGTACGTCGCCTTCTGCGCGTCGATCATCAGGTCGCAGAGCTCCGATGGACTGAGCTCGGCCTTTGCTCGACGATCGAACACCGCCTGCTCGAACTTGTAGCGCGACAGGATATCGACGACGACCTGCGTCGCGCTCTGCAGGAAGAGCTCGAGCACCGCGATGCGCTCCTGTGCGTCGTCCGTCTGTATCGCGTGGTTGAACACGATCGTCTCGCAGAATATCGATGCCGTCTCTGCGAGGGTCATCGGATAGTCCTGATGGATGACCGGCAGATCGCGCAGCACGTAGCCGTGGTAGCCATGGCCGAGCTCGTGCGCGAGCGTGAACAGCGCGTCGAAGCTGCCGTCGAAGTTCGCAAGGATCCGACTCTGCCCGGCGAGCGGCATCCCCGCGCAGAACGCTCCTCCGACCTTGCCTTCGCGCGGCTCTCCGTCGATCCAGCGCTCCTTGAACGCGTTTTCCGCGAAGTCACCGAGATCCCACGCGAACGCCGAAAACCGCTCGACGATGAAGTCCCGCGCTTCGTCGAAGGTCCACGTCCGGTTGCTGCTGCCGACCGGTGCGAACAGATCGTAGAACGCGCACGTCTTGATTCCGAGCAGCTTCGCCTTTGCCTTCAGATAGCGGCGGAAGACCGGAAGGCTCGCCTCCATCGACGCGATCTGCGACTCCAACGTCCGCGGGCTGATCCGCGACTGTTCGGCCGCGCGTTCGAGCGAGTTCGAGTAGCCGCGCCTGCGATCGAGCGAGACGGCGAACCCTTTCACGCCGTTGAGCGCTGCCGCGACCGGAATCTCCACCGACCGCAGCGCGTCGATCTCCTTCCGGAACGCCTTGCGGCGCGTTTCCCGGTCGGGATCCATCGCCATCGACCGAAGCTGAACGACCGTTCTGGACTCGCTCCCGGACCACGGCCACGAAAGCGTGCTCGAGACCGTCTCCTGGAGCCGGCTCCACGCGTCGGAACCCGACCGCTCCAGGTCGGCCGCGAGGCTTTCGGCCTCCACGCTCATCTGGTGATCGGCCAGTTCGATCTGTTCGTCCAGGAAGAACGAGAACCGTTCGATCGACTTCGACTTCGCGCACGCCTTCCGGACCGCCTTCCTGAGCCGTCTCACGATGATTCGGAACCGGACGATCGCGTCCTTGAGCGGCAGCGCGTCCTCTTCGAGGCTGTTGATCTCGTTCAGCGTGCGGCTATCGGTCGTGCTGACCGCGTACGCGCATTCGAGATACGCCGACAGGTTCTCGTACAACCCGTACGCGGCGTCGAGGCGCTTGATCGTCGCCTTGAGCCACTTCGAGGTGTCCTTCTTCGCGGTCGATGGATCGTCGACCTTTCGCTTGAGCTCGCCGATGACCTTGACGAGCTCCGCGCGATCGGCCTTGTACTCGTCGCTGTCGTATCCGGGGTAGATCGAACTCAGGTCCCACCGCGGGGCGCTAGAACCACTCGGCATTCCCGTCCTCGAATGCAAACAGCTCGCTCTTGTCGAAGAAGAGCGCGATCTCTCGTTCCGCGCTCTCGGGCGAATCGGACGCGTGGATGATGTTCAGCTGTGTCTGCGTCGCGTAGTCCCCGCGGATCGTTCCGGGCTGCGCCTGATCGACCTTGGTCGCGCCGCACAGCAGGCGAATCCTGCTGATCGCCTCTTCGCCCTCGAGCACCATCGCGACGACGGGCGCCGACGTGACGTACTGCACCAGGTCGTTGAAGAACGGCTTCTCCCGGTGCTCGCCGTAGTGGGTTTCGGCGAGTTCGCGCGGGATGGTCATCAGCTTCAGGCCGATGAGGTTCAGTCCCTTCCGCTCGAGGCGCGTGAGGATCTCCCCGACGATCCGTCGCTGGAGCGCGCCCGGTTTGAGCATCGTGAACGTCTTCTGTGAACCCATAGTATCTCCTAAATTCGGTGTCTTCAGAGTATACCACGGGTCACAACGAGCGTGAACGGTGCGGTGGGAGCTCAGGTAGGCGAGGGGCTCAGGCGTGGCTGCCGGTGAGCGCCGCGTTCGTTTCGCGGAACC
>SKVA01000034.1 GCA_007129695.1 Spirochaetaceae bacterium
GCCAAGGACCGTCAGGAACTCCTCCGCCCGGGGGGCATGCGGACCGGAGACAAGCGCTGTCCCGGGATCGAAGTTGACCTGGTAGATCTCCAGGTCCTCGGCCATCGAGATCGGAGAGAACACCCGGATATGCGGTCCGCCGTCCGAGGTGTCAAGCACCGCGGCATCGCTCGAACGCGTGACGCTGAACTTGCGTACCGGCTCCCACCCGCCCTTGAGGATCGCATCGAGTTCGATCTCGAGCCCGCGTCCAATCTTCCAGATGGTCAGTACGGTCGGATTCACCTTGTCCGACTCGATCTGACTGAGCATCGCCTTCGACACTCCGCTTCGTTCGGCGAGCCCGTCGAGCGTGAGCCCCTGCTCCTTGCGGATCTTTTGAATATTCGCGCCGATCTTCGGCGGTGGAACCGGCTTCATCGTGCCTCCTGCGCCCGTGGGGCCTCCGGTTGACGTCGGCCCGCAATCACTATACCATACTAACGTGTTCATTATAGTGAACATCCCCGATTGCCGCAACCACCAGGGAGGAACCGAATGGCCGAGCGCATCCTGATCACCGGCGGACTCGGCCAGTTCGGGTCTGAGCTCGCCGTCACGCTTCGCGAGCGACACGGCACCGACGCCGTCATCGTAAGCGACATCCGCGACGACCCCGATGCTGCCGGCCCCTTCGTCAGACTCGACGCCCGGGATGGAGAGGCGCTCCTACGGATCGTTCGTTCACACCGTGTCACGCGAGTCTACCATCTTGCGGCACTTTTGAGCGCGGTTTCAGAGGCTCGCCCGATGGACGCGTGGGAGATCAACATGGGCGGCCTGGTCGCCGTGCTCGAAGCTGCACGCGAGTTCTCCTTGAGCGTCTTCACGCCGAGCTCGATCGGCGCGTTCGGTCCGCAGACGCCCAAGGAGTTCACACCGCAGGACACAATTCAGCGCCCGACGTCGATGTACGGCGTAACGAAGGTTGCCGGCGAATTGCTGTGCGACTACTATTTCTTCAAGTATGGAGTCGACACCAGAGGAGTACGGTTTCCGGGAATCATATCGAACGTCACGCCGCCGGGCGGCGGCACGACCGACTACGCGGTCGACATCTACTACGCCGCGGTGCAGCACCGTCGATATACATGTTTTCTACAGGGTGACACCTACCTGGACATGATCTATATGCCCGACGCGATCAAGGCCGCAATAGACGTGATGGATGCCGATCCCGCGAAGCTGCGCCACCGCAACGCGTTCAACGTCACCGCGATGAGCTTCTCCCCGGAGGAGCAGGCCGCGTACATCAGGCGCTACCTCCCCGACTTTGAGATCGCGTACGACGTCGATCCGGTCCGGCAGGCGATCGCGAACAGCTGGCCAAACTCGCTCGAAGACTACGCCGCGCGCGTCGAATGGGGCTGGCAGCCCGAGTACGATCTGGACCGGATGACAGCGGATATGCTGCGCACGCTCACTGCCCGCCTCACCACCGGCTCCGATGCCACCGCCGGAGCGCCCGGGTGACCGGATCCGACCCGCGAGCGAACCTCTACGGAGCGACGCTGTCCGGACTGGAACGGATCGTGGAGATCGAGGCACAGCCGCGCTACCGAGCGCGCCAGATTGCCGAGTGGCTCTACCGCCACCACGCGCCCGACATTGATGCGATGACGAACCTGCCCGCGCCGACCCGCGTCGACTGGAACGACCGGTACCGGATCGCGACCGTGCAGCACCACCAAGCGGGCACCAGCGGTGACGGGACGCAGAAGCACGTGTGGGACGCGTTTGGCGGCGACGTGTACGAGACCGCGCTGATACCGGAGGCAAGCAGGCTCACGCTGTGCGTGTCGAGCCAGGCCGGCTGCCGGATCGGGTGCAAGTTCTGCCTGACCGCGCGCAAGGGCCTCAAGCAGTCGCTTTCCGCGGCGGAGATCCTCAGCCAGTACCGCAACCTGCCCGACCGCGACCGCGTCACGCACATCGTGTTCATGGGAATGGGCGAGCCGCTCGACAACGCGGACGCCGTGATCGACGCGGTCAGCGTGCTGACCTCCGACTGGGGGTACGGCTTGAGCCCGCGGCGAATCACGGTGTCGACGGTCGGCATCCTGCCCGAACTCGAGCGGCTGCTCGACGAAACCGATGTCAACGTCGCGATCAGCCTGCACGCGGCGCGGCGGGAGGAGCGGCTCCCGATAGTTCCGTCGGAGAACCGCTACCCGATCGCCGACATCGTCGCGCTGCTGCGCGACCGGGCCCGACTGGCACTGCCGCCGTTCGCGGCGACCGGCCGCCGACGGCTATCGTTCGAGATCACGATGCTCGATGGCATCACCGACCGCCCCGCGCAGGCCGCCGCGGTTCGCGATCTGATCAGCGGGATCCCGTCGCGCGTCAACCTCATTCCGTGGAACCCGTTTCCTGGGACGCAGTTCCGCCCGAGCGAGCGCACCGCGATCGAAGCGTATCAAGCGCTCCTCAAGCGCGCCGGAATCATGACTACGGTCCGTGAATCGCGCGGTCAGGATATCGGCGCGGCGTGCGGGCTGCTCGCCGGGCGCCGGGAGTCGCGGGTCGATTAGCGCGCGCGCAGGCTGCGCGCCGCGGCCAGCCCCGACAGGAACGCGCCTTCCACGCGCGCGCCCATGAACGCGTCGCCCGCGAGCACAAGCCCCGCGGGGAGCCCTTCGGTCCACGCCCCAACCGACAGCGGCGCGACCGGCGCGCTGTAGCGCCACCGCTTCACCTGCGCGTCGCGAAGCACAGGAAGCCCGATCCCGCGGATGATCGACGCAACACGATCGACTATAGTCGCGTCGTCGCACTCGTAGTGTTCCGCGCTGAACGCGGGCGAACAGTGGATCGTCAACGCGGGTCCGCGCGGGCTGACGCGCTTCGCCGCGTTGTCGGCGATCCACTCGATCTCCGGCGTCGGGCGGCGAAGCGCGCCGGGATCGGGAAGCAGCGCGCCCTCGGCGCCGCCGTCGGCGTCGGCGAACGCGAGCACCGCGATGCACGGATGGTAGGCGATCGCGGTCAGCGTCGTGCGCGCGTCGTGTTCCAGGACTACCGTTCCGGCGTCCAGGAGCGCGATCGACTGCGGCGCCGGCGGCGTCAGGATGACCGCAGACGCCGCGATCGTGCCGCCGGCAGCGTCGGTCACCTCGAAACGGTTGTCGTCGCCGTTCACCGACGTGACAACGGTGGCGAGCCGGACGTCAAGGCCGCTGCCCAGGTGTTTCGCGATGGCCGTCATCCCGTCGACACCGCGGTAGCGGGGGTGCCGGTCGCGGGCGGGCATGTGCGGAGTATCGGAGCCGTCGGCCGCACGCGTCAGCAGACTGCCGTCGCCAACAAGCCCGTCGGCGAACCCGTGCGACCAGAGCGCGGCCACGCCGGCCCGAACCCACCGTTCGACCTCGCTCTGAAAGTCGGAC
>SKVA01000082.1 GCA_007129695.1 Spirochaetaceae bacterium
AAGCGGTGGACGAGCTCGGCCATACGCTCGACGGCCTTGTGCGTGTGCCGGTACACCCAGTCGTTGCTACCGTCAAGCCAGACCTCGGAGTATCCCTTGCTTCCCCAGCTGGAAAACGCCGGCGCGCTGACCTGGAGGTCCGGCGACTGCTTCAGGTACTCCGAAGGCGTCGTGAGCTCAAGATCGTCGGACTCGGCTATTCGTCGGATCGTCGCTTCGAGCCACTGAGGCCCCTCGAACCACCAGTGCCCAAACAGCTCGGCATCGAACGGACACGAAACAACGGGCGTACGGTCCATCAGCGTCGCGAGGCGCTCGATCCGTCGCTGCTGGTTGTAGACGAAGTTCTTGGCGTGCTCGACCGCTTTGCGAGAGGCGCGCTGCGGATCGTACGGCAGTTTCTGGTCGGTGCGACCCGTCACCGCGTAGTACTTGAACCCGGTGTTCATGCGGATCGATCGATCGGGCAGGAAGTCGCCGATGTAGTCGAGCGGCAGGTCGTGCCCGATATCGCGGTAGAAGTCCCGGTACGCCACATCGGCCGGATATCCCTCATCGGAGGACCACACGGCGTTCGTCGACGCATAGTCACGGGCGAATGTCGCGACCCCATTGCGACACTTCGTCGGCGCGTAGACACCGGAGTTCGGACGATGCTCACCGAATACGACACCGTGCGATGCAACGAAGAAGTACCGGATGCCGTGCTCGGCCAGATACGACTCGATACCAGGCGCATACCCGCACTCCGGAAGCCAGAAGCCGCGGGGAGCCTTCCCGAACGCACGAGCGTGCTCCTGGACGCCGACGCTGATCTGCGCGCGGACGGCCGACGGATGCTGGGTGTAGAGCGGCAGGTACGCATGCGTGGCTGCGGTCGCGACGATCTCAAGACGCCCCCGCTTGTAGTAGAGATCAAACCAGCGCGTGAGATCACCGTCGAACGCGTTCGCGAAGTCGCGCAGATTCTGCTCGTGGAGATCAAGGTAGAGGCGGGCCACCCGGTTGAACTCAGGCTGTGAGCGAGTCCGCTCGACTTCGCGCTGCGCAAGGTCGACCATTCGCGCGCAGTAGGCCCTGTAACGCCCCTGCAGCAGCTGATCCTGCAGCATCGCTACGAGCGTCGGAGACAACGACACGGCGAGTCTGAACGGCACATCGTCGGAGTCCAGACGATCGAGCATCCGCAGCAGCGGAAGATAGGTCTCGGAGATCGCTTCGAACAGCCAGGTCTCCTCCAGGAACGAACCCTCCTCGGGATGCCTTACGAATGGGAGGTGCGCATGGAGCAGAAGGATGATGTGGCCGCGCTTCATCGGGTAGATCCGGTCACAGCTTAGTGAAACAGGAGCTCTTCGTCGACAAGGTCGAGGATCCGTTGCGGAACAGGCTTCCCCGTGACCATGACGTCGAAGTCCCGGATCCCGGTCTGCGCGATGATCTCATCGACCGACGGTGACGACACAGTCGCACCGTCATCCGCACCATCGTCCGCGACCGTGCCGCGCGGCACCGCGATGAGGTTCGATACGGCCAGCACCGAGTCGACCGAGTCGACTCTTGCGACGAGCGCGAGCCGGTAGAGACGGTCCTGATCGGGCAGGTTCAGGTACCAACGGTTGTCGAGCAGGCTCACCGGAATCTCGTAGTGGTCGCTGCTCCCCGAGACATCCTGCGAGTCGTCGTCCATACTGTGCACCTGAAGAAGCAGCGCCTCAAAGCCATCGGCTCCACCGAGCGCGCTCCGGTCGCCATCGCTGAGATCCCAGTACGCGAACGCCCAACTTGGGTCGCGCAGCATCAGAACAACGCGCGTTTCGTTATACCGATCGGGGAGCTCGGTGCTCACCTGTGCGTCGCTCAGCTGCGCCTGCGCGGGCGACCCGAACTTACTCTCCTCGACGCGGGTAGTGCTGCTCGCGCGGTCGCCCTGCTCCTGTCGCCACTCCTCGATCGCGTCCTCGACCATCTCCTCGAGCTCGGCGCGGGTAGCACTCTCAGGCACGTCAACGCCGTACGTGTCGGCCAGTCTCAGGAGCGCTTCATACGATGCGTCTGACAGCGACGGAAGGTACATCTGCGTCCGACAATAGGAGCCGCCATGGATCATGTCAAGGTTCTTCCACGCGGATCGCGTACGCGGATCGCGTACGCGGATCGCGTACGGCTACTCTCTCGCGCGAGGCTCGATCCGGACGGTGCGGACGGTGGTATTGCCCGAGTAGTCGCGCGCGGTGATCGCGACGGTGATCGGAGCGTCGGAGACCTGCAGTCGCGCGACTCGAAGCAGTCCGTCACGACCGTGGACCGGCAGTGGAGCCCGATCGGGAAGCAGAAGGGGGGGGTCGCCATGGCGCAGTGCATCGAACCTGATCCGGCGGGAATCGGAACCAGGAATCGCCGCCGACAGCGAGTAGACGCCGACAAGTGGCGCGCGAGCACCGCCGACCCGGTCAACCGCGTCGACAAGCAAATCGTACGCTCCCGGCGGCAACTCATTGGACGCGAGCAGATCGAAGGTTCTCCCGTCACTAACCGCGTAGACGGCGCGGACAGCGGGGCGTATCGTGTCCGCGAGCGGTGGCAGGAGGGTCAGCGGGTTTATGTACGACTCGATCGCGGGATCGTACACAGAGAACCGCAGCGCATCCAGGTCGGACAAGCCTGTGCGTCCGGCCACCCCAGAGTAGTGGCCGATCGGAGTCCGGATCGACACGCGTTCACCGAGGCGAACGCGTGGAAGGCGCGCCAGGTGCGCGTACATCGACCGCAGACCGCTATCGTGAACGATGGCGACGCTGTAGCCCAGAGGATCGGTTGGGCGACCCGCCGGCCCGAACACCGCAACGACCGTCCCATCGGCGACGGCGAAGACCTCATGATCGGTGCCACCAAGATCCATCGCGCGCAGCGGCTCTCCATCGACGTACTGCCCAAACGTCCGGGCAACGACGACGTTTTCGACCGGCCACGCCCACTCACCGGTGGCCACGGCCGTCCCGGCGGCGGCCACCAACGCTACCAGTAGCGCTCGACGCATCAGCGGGCCTCGATTCGAACCGCCAGAATGCGGTCATCCACGTGCAGTATCACGAGGTGTCGACGACCGGACATCGCGAAACTGTCGCTGTGAAACGGCACACGGACCGGGACCATCCCATCGGTATCCGCAAATGCGATCTCAGACGCAAAACGGAACCCCTCGGCAGGATCTCTATCTTCGGATCGACCGAACAGGACGACCAGCGTTCCGTGTCGATCGGCGATCAACTGCCGGACGGGTAGTGATCCGGCGACCGAGGCAGCCGTTCCGGCCTCGACATCGATGAGATCGACCAGATAGCCCTCCTGATCCGGAAACCGGACAAACGCGACAACGCTTCCGTCAGCGGAGACATCGACCACCGGGAACCCGGCG
>SKVA01000267.1 GCA_007129695.1 Spirochaetaceae bacterium
CTGCTCGAGGATCGTTGCCGCGTATGGGCTTCCCGTAGCCGTGACGGAGATCGCTCGATTTGACGGCTACCAGGTCCTTGTGGTCGAGCGGTTCGATCGGCGGCTGACGTCGGACCGCGCGTGGTGGATGCGGCTCCCGGTCGAGGATATGTGCCAGGCGAAGGGATTGCCCCCGGAGAGGAAGTACGAGGCGGATGGCGGGCCGGGTATCGATGCCGTCTTGAGAATACTCGCGGGAAGCGAGCGTGCAGCCGCCGACCGCGAAACCTTCCTAAAGGCCTGCATCCTGTTCTGGATCCTGGGAGCCTCAGACGGTCACGCGAAGAACTTCAGCCTCTTTCTGGGACCCGTCGGGAGCATTCGCCTGACGCCGCTCTATGACGTCCTGTCGGTCTATCCATGGCTGGGCAGAACCGGCGATCTCCTTGCGGTGCAGAAGCTGAAGATGGCGATGGCGGTTCGAGCGAAGAACGCTCACTACCACTGGGGTTCGATTCAGCGCCGGCATTGGATAGAGACGGCCAGGCGAAACGGCCTCGGTCGACGCGTCGATGCCCTGATATCAGAGCTGATCGATCGAACGCCCGCGGTAGTCCAATCGGTTCGAGCGGAGTTGCCCGTGGACTTCCCCGCACGGGTCGCCGATCGCATATTCGATGGGATGACCAAAGCCGCGTCACGCCTGGCGGGGTGATCAGAACATCCCGTCGCTCTCACCGTTGATCGCTACGGCTCGATGGGCGATACTGAGTGTAGAGGTGCCCATGACAGTGGCCTCCGCAGCGAATGCCGCGCCGATCACGGATGCGCTCGCGGTTTCCCCGCGCATCAGCCGTCTCAAGGACGAGCTCCTCGCGACACGCACGGAGTTCTGCTTCGAGCGCGCGCGGCTGGTCACCGAATCGTACAGAGAGACCGAAGGCGAGCACATCGCGATCCGGCGCGCGAAGTCGATCGCGCGCGTGTTCGAGCGCACGCCCATCTTCATCCGTCCGGGAGAGCTCATCGTCGGGCAGCGCGCGGCGCGGCTTGGCGGACGGGCGGTTTACCCGGAGTTCCACCTGAACGGACTCGACGAATCCAGCACGCCGCCTGAGGTCTGGGAGTACTGGCGCGGCAGGACGATGGGCGATCGCACGCGCGCCAGCCATCCGGACGCGCTCCGACTCGCCGAAGAGGAGCTCGCCGCAGGCTACTGCACCGGAAGCTCGACCGGCTTCGGTCACATGATCGTCGACTACCAGAAGGCTCTCCGCGTCGGACTGGACGGCGTCATGCGTGAGGCCGACGACGGGCTCGCCGCCGCGCGTGCCGACGGCGACGCGGAGGGGGTGGCGTTTCTTGAATCGATCCTGATCGTGTCGCGCGGACTGATATGCTGGGCCGAACGCTACGCCGACCTCGCCGAAGAGCTCGCCAGGCAGGACCAGGAGACCGGTCGACGCGACGAGCTCCTGGAGATCGCGCTCATCTGCCGCCGTGTTCCCCGAATGCCGGCGCGCACCTTTCACGAGGCGCTCCAGTCGTTCTGGTTCGTTCACCTCGCGCTCCATATCGAGCAGTTCGGCTGGTCGATCTCCGCCGGCCGGTTCGACCAGTACATGTACCCGTACGCTCGCGACCTGCTCGTCGGTGGTCGCCCCGCCCGCGACGACGCGTGGGAGCTCGTGTTGAGCCTGTGGGTGAAGTTCATGGAGAACATAGGAACCGAGGTCAAACAGACCGTGTTCCAGAATCTCACGCTCGGCGGAAGCGACGCGGAGGGGCGCGACGAATCGAACGAGCTGTCGCACCTGTGTCTCGCTGCGACGGCCGCGCTGCGCATGATCCAGCCCGCGCTGTCGGTGCGGTGGCACCGGAACATCGACCCGGAGTTCTGGCGTCGCTGCCTGGGCGTCATCGAACTCGGCACCGGCATGCCGGCGCTCTTCAGCGACGAGGTCATCGTCGATGCGCTCGTCCATCACGGCGTCGATCCCGCCGACGCGGTCGGCTACGGCATCGTGGGGTGCGTGGAGGCGAGCATCCCCGGCAGGCAGCAGGGCGTCACGTCGGGCGGGCACCTCAACGTCGCGAAGGCGCTCGAGCTCGCGCTCAACGACGGGCGGTCGCTGACGACCGGGCGCCAGATTGGCCCGAAGACCGGACCGGTGGCATCGCTATCGTCGTTCGACGCGGTGTGGAACGCGTACGAGCAGCAGGTGCGCTACCTTGCATCGCTCGACGTGCTCGCCGCGACGATCGCGGGCGAAGAGCAGAAGCGCAGCGGCTACTACCCGCTCGAGTCGGCGCTGCTGTCCGACTGTATCGCGAAGCGGCGCGACCTCGTGTTCGGGTCGACCCGGTACAACCTCCCCGGCGTTGCGATCTACGGACCGACCAACGCGTACGATGCGCTGCACGCGATCAGGCGCCTCGTGTTTGAGCGGCGGGCGCTCACGCTCGAAGAGCTCGTGCACGCGCTCGCGACCGACTTTGAGGGCGCAGAGCCGCTTCGGCTCATGCTCGCCAACCACGACGAGCGCTTCGGCAACGGCAACCAGGCGGTGGACACCCTGGCGAACGACCTCAACGCCGTCCACGCGGAGTTCTTCTGGAGCCACACCGACGGTCGTGGCGGTCGGTTCACGTGCGGCGTCTGGCCGGTCGAAGGACACGTCAGCGCGGGGGCGAAGACCGGCGCGGGTGCCGACGGCCGCCGGGCAGGGGGCCCGCTCGTCGACGGCGTCGGCGCGTGCCACGGCGCCGACCGCAGCGGCCCGACGAGCCTTGTGACGTCGGTGGCGCGGCTGAACAACCGCGACCACTGGAGCGCGGGGAACACCTTCAACATCAAGTTCTCTCCGTCGACGATAACAGGCGAGACCGGGCGAAACGCGCTCGGTGCGCTGCTGACCACGTTCTTCCGATCGGGCGGGCAGCAGGTGCAGGTGAACGTCGTCGACGCGGCTACACTTCGCCGCGCGCAGGAGCGACCGTCGGAGTACGAAGACCTCCTCGTCCGCGTCGCCGGGTTCAGCGCCAACTTCACCACGCTCTCGAAGGCCACCCAGGACGAGATCATCTCGCGCACCGAACAGGCAGTCTGAGCGGAGCGCACCGATCCCGGCAAAGGCATGCCTCATGCGCGTTCCATCCGCGACACAACAAGATTCGAGTAGTCAGCAATAAGCGGGGCCATTTGGCGAAAGCCCAAGCGTCCGTCGTCGAGCATGGGGCCGAAGCTCGAGCCATCATCGGTCCAATGGAAGATATCGAGCCCATCGATCGAGAACCTGATGGTGCCTCCAAACCTGGTGAGTACCATGCGGTACGGCCCGGCAATATCGGCGACGCCTGGTAGTGGGTCGGGCGCCTGTGCTACCAGATTGAAGCCATAGCTCTTGCGGAGGTTACAC
>SKVA01000507.1 GCA_007129695.1 Spirochaetaceae bacterium
CATACTGATCCAGACCGACCAGCAGAGCTGGTCGACGCTCGGGCTCTACGGGAACCCGGTGCTCAAGACCCCCGCCATCGAAGGACTCGCCGAGCGCGGTGTCGTGTTCGAGCGCGCGTACTGCAACTACCCGGCGTGCGCGCCGTCGCGGTCGAGCATGATGACCGGTCGGTACGCGAGCACGATCCGCAACCACGCGAATCACATGCTGATCGATCCACGCGAGCAGACGCTGCCGATCGCGCTCAAGCGCGGCGGGTACCAGACCGCGCTCGTCGGAAAGAACCACGCATTCTTCGACGGTCAGGACAACTACTACCGCGCGGAGGATGCCACCGGCGGCGAGCCAGCCAAAGTACAGGGTGAAAGCGAGCTGCACCGCGCGTTCGACTTCGTCTTCCAGGGCGGACACGTCGCCGTCGACGGCACAGAGTCGGACCCCGACCTGGCCGCGGCGATCGAACACGCCAGGCAGAAGAGCTGGGGGCAGCAGCACTCGTGGAGCGTGAACCCGTACCCGGCCGATAAGTCGGTGACGCACCGACTGACCACCGAAGCGATCAGCTACGTGACGAGCGTACGCGATCGCGACGCGCCGTTCTTCCTCTGGTTCAGCATCCCCGACCCGCACACACCGTATCAGGTGAGCGAGCCGTACGCGTCGATGTACGACCCCGACCTCATTCCGTCCCCAATTGTCGACACGCTCGATGGCAAGCCCGAACGGCAGAAGGTCGCGCACTACCTGGATCACAACCACCTCTACGACGCCGCCCATTTCAGGCAGCTTCGCGCGATCCACTACGGGATGATCCGCCAGATCGACGACAACCTTGCTCGCCTGTTCGACGCGTTGTCCGCCCAGGGGCTGACCGACAACACGATGATCGTCTTCCTTGCCGATCACGGCGACGCGATGGGCGACCACGGGATCATCCAGAAGCACAACTTCTTCTACGACAGCTTCACGCGCGTGCCGTTCATCGTGTCGTTTCCGGGGCGCGTGGCGCCCTCGCGGATGGCCCCCGCGCGCACGACCGAGCTTGTCGAGCTCGTCGACGTGATGCCGACGCTGCTCGACGCGGCGGGGGTCGACGCGCCGTACGGCCTCCAGGGTCGGAGCCTGCTGCCGTTTCTGACCGGCGCGGCGTCGTCGACGAAGGATGCGGTCTTCATCGAGAGCGGCGAAGCGGGCGACCCTCCGCGGCTGCGCGACGTCGTCGATGCCGCCGGCAACGTCGTCGACCGCGGCACGTCGTTCGCGTGGTGCGCATTCCGCGACGCGTGGATCGGTCGCGGCCGCGCGATTCGGACCGCGAAGTGGAAGCTCTGTCTCTACGCGAACGGCGAGGGCGAGTTGTACGATATGGACAGCGATCCGGACGAAGTGAACAACCGCTTCACCGATCCGTCGGTCGCGACCGTCCGCGCGGAGCTCACCGAGCGGCTCGCGCTGTGGCAGATGAACAAGGACGACACGATCCCGGAGAATCCTACGGTGAAGCTCGCGCTGTAGCGACCGGCGGGGACGGTTGTGGTAGACTGATCGAGCCCATGGATACCATGCTGTGGAGGCGCATCGTTCGTTGGTGCGCCGCCGGAACCGCATCGATCGCCGCGCTCGTCTATTCTGCGCGCGTGTGGTCGCAGATGCGGCTGCCGCCGGCCGCCCACCTCCACTGGGATCCGCGAATCCTGGTCGTCGTCTGCGCCGCCGGTTGGCTTGTCGCGTCGGTCGTCGTCGCGCTGACCGAAGCGAAGCCGTGGTTTCGCATCGCCACGTGGACGCTGTCGATCGCCGGGATCGGCGGTGCATCATCGGGGATGCTGTCGCCGGAGCTGTCGGTGCTGCTCTGCGTCGCGACGCTGATCCCGGTGTTCAGCGATCTGGGGTTGCAGCTCTCCGCTATGGCCGTTGTCACGACGATCGGTCATGCAATCGCGCTCGCCGGCTGGGGGCATCCCGTCGCGGCGGTCTCCGTCGCGGTCTTGGGTGCCGTGATCGTCGGGATAACCGTTTGGCTCCACTTCGAGTTTGCCGAGTGGGACCGCCAGAATCGGCTCTTCGATCAGGCCCGCTGGGCAGCGAGCCAATACGCGCAGGTCAACGCGAGCATCCTGAACCGGATCGATCAGGGTGTGGAGATCGCGCGGCTGCGCGAGCGCGAGCGCATCGCGCGCGAGGTGCACGACACGGTCGGGTACGCGTTGACCGCGTCTCTGGTGCAGTTGCGCGCGGCTCGCCGCCTCATGAGCCGCGACCCGGGATCCGCGGACTCCCGGATGGCGCACATCGAGGAGATGATCAACGACTCGCTGCAGGATGTGCGCCGTGAGGTATCAAACCTGCGCGATGAATCCGCGGTGCGTTGCGTTGGCGCCAGTCGGTGGCGTCGCTTGTGCGACGTGTTCAGCGTCAGCACCGGGATCCGGGTTTCCGTTACCCTCCCCGAAGACCTCGAGGTAGTCTCCGAGGAGATCAGCGAGGTCGTATATCGGATCATCCAGGAATCGTTGACCAACGCGTACCGTCACGGCGGAGCCGATCACGTCGACGTGTCGGGGGTGTGGAAGCGGGTCGACGGACTGATGCTGCTGCGCGTGTCCGACAACGGACGCGGCGCGACAACCCTGCAGCCGGGTAACGGGCTATCCGGCATGCGCGAACGAATCGAGGCGCTGTCGGGCACCGTAGCGTGGCAGACGATGGCCGGCCGCGGATTCGACGTCGGCGTCGAGATACCGTGGAAAGGAGCGAGTG
Source organism: Spirochaetaceae bacterium (assembly GCA_007129695.1). Classification (GTDB taxonomy): domain Bacteria; phylum Spirochaetota; class Spirochaetia; order DSM-27196; family SLST01; genus SLST01. Next base: position 2,762 of record SKVA01000507.1, read on the forward strand.
ATGGCCAGGATAAAGGTGCTGATCGTGGACGACCACGCGGTCTTCCTGGAGGGGCTGGTGACGTTGTTGCGGCTGGAGGACCGTGAGATCGAGGTCGTCGGTACCGCGCTAAACGGTCAGGAAGCGCTCGAACTGGACGCTGAGCTGACCCCAGACGTCGTACTCCTGGATATCCAGATGCCGATTCTGGACGGAGTCGAAGTCGCGCGACGGATCAAGCAGCGCCGACCGGAAGCCAACATTCTGATGCTCACTACTTTCAATGACCGGTCGCTGATCAGCGACGCGCTCGCCGCCGGAGCGAACGGGTACCTCCTTAAGGATGCGCACGCGGTCGACGTGATCAACGCGATCAAGAGCGTCCACGAAGGGCACATTCTGATTTCAGCCGACGTCGCGCGTGCTCTCAGCGAAGGCGCTCCCGCGCGTCCGACCGCGCAGCGTGCGTCGATGCCGGACGGCGCCGCGCTCGAAGGGCTTTCACCGCGCGAGATCGACGTTCTCAAGCTCCTTGCCGAAGGCAAGACGAACCGCGAGATCGGCGACTCCCTCCACCTCAGCGAGAAGACCGTACGCAATTACGTCAGCCACATCTACGACGCATTGAACCTCCATTCGCGGACTCG
>SKVA01000126.1 GCA_007129695.1 Spirochaetaceae bacterium
GAGCAGAGTCCGGCCGCCCGTGGGCCGGACTCGGTCTTCGATACCATTCTGTTCGCTCGGGCGCGCCTGCACGGTGTCGTCCTTGATCGCGCGGCATATTGACCCGCGCGAAGCTGCTTTGTATGCTTGCTGCTCACACCGACCGAAGGAGACATGATGTCAAAGGCACACAGGGGCACGCCATTGAAGGCGGAGAAGCCTCGTTCAGGGCGTGGAACCTGCCCGGTTACCGGGCGCAGCGGTGTCAAACTGCTCTACGACGTCGAGCTCGACGGCAAGAAGGTTGCCGTGAGTAAGGCCGGCAAGGCTACTCTTGCAAACATAAAGCGACGGGAAGAGAAGGCCGGCAAGCGCGTGGTCCGCGAAAAGGAAGCGGCCGAGGCTGCGGCGGCTGCTGCGGCGGAAGCCCGGGAACGCGCCGCTGCCGAGCGGAAGGCGGCTGCGGAGGCGGAAAAGGCGGCCGAGGCGGCGGCTAAGGAAGCTGCATCCACGGAAGCTGCAACGGCCGAAGAGGCCGGGGAACCCGTCCCGACCGAGCCCGCTACCGATGACGGAGCGCCGGCGGCCGGTGCGCCCACCGACGATGCGTCCAAGAGCGAACCGGAGGCGGAGGCAGCGAGCGGCGAGGAACCGGGGGCCGGCGCCGCCGACAGCGACGCAGACGGGAAGTCCGAGTAGAGTCAGTCGACTGGATCCTGAGGCCCGGCAACGCCGGGCCATCGTTTTTTTGGGCACACGTGCCGAAGCCAAAGGGGAAGCGTTGGATCTCCTGTACTCGATAGAGACCGTTCAGTGGGCCGTGTTTGGTCTCTCCGCGATCCTCATCGGGATGACGAAGGCGGGGCTCAACGGCGCATCGATGTTTGCGATTCCGGCGATGGCGGCGATCTTCGGCGCACAGCAGTCGGTTGGGATCATCCTGCCGATGCTTATCACCGCGGATATCGTCGCGGTTGTGCACTACCGCGAACACGCCGACTGGAAGATCGTCGGTCAGTTGCTGCCGTGGACGATTCTGGGCGTCGTGATTGGCGTCGTTGTGGGCGACGCGATCGACGCTGGGTCGTTTCGGGCGCTTCTGGCTGTCGTTGTTCTCACGTGTCTGGCGATTATGGTGTACCGCGAGCTGTTCCATCGCGACATCGTGCTGCCCAACCGGTGGTGGATCTCCGCGATGCTGGGAGTCGTCTCCGGGTTTGCGACGATGGTCGGAAACGCCGCGGGCCCGATCATGGCGCTCTATCTGTTTTCGATGGGGCTCACGAAGAACCAGCTCATCGGGACCGGTGCGTGGTTCTTCTTCGTGGTCAACCTGCTCAAGGTCCCGTTCCACGTGCTCGTCTGGGGAACCATCACCGGTTCGACTCTGCTGGTCAACGCGGTGGCCATCCCGGTCATCGTCGTCGGCGTGTTCCTTGGGTTGGTCGTGGTTCGAAGGATCCCCGAGCGTCCGTATAGAGCATTCATCATCGTCACAACCGCGATCGTCAGCATTCGGCTGTTCCTGTAGCGCGCGGAGCCCAATCAGCCGCGCGGCGTGACGCGAAAACGCTCGGGTGATCGTCCGATCCTTGCCGTGCCCGCGGTTATGTACGACTATTCGGTCAGGGGGACGGATGAAGACGGTAGTAGTGCTTCTTGCAGACGGGTTCGAGGAGGTCGAGGCGACCACACCGATCGATTTCCTGCGACGGGCCGACATCGACGTGACGGTGGCCGGCGTCACCGGGCGCGATGTCGTCGGCGCGCACGATATACGCGTGAACACCGACATCACAGTCGATGAGCTGACCAATACGTTCGACGCGGTGATCATCCCTGGAGGCAAACTCGGTGCGCAGAACATCGCCGCGAATGCCGATGCGATGGCGCTCATCCGCGCGCAGCTTCTATCCGGACGTCTGGTCGCGGCTCTCTGCGCAGCACCCGCGGTCGTGCTTGGCAAGCATGACCTGATCGGCGATCGAGCGTACACCTGCTATCCGGGCTTCGAAGACGAGGTGACGGGCGGCCGGTTCAGCGAGGATCGGGTCGTTACCGACGGCAATCTGATCACGAGCCGCGGACCCGGGACCGCCGCGGAGTTTGCGTTCGAGGTTATCCGGGCGCTTGGCGATCGCGCCACCGCCGAACGGATCCACCGGCAGACGCTGCAGAGGTGATCTCATCCCGGTGACGACCGATCGATGTCGCGAACACTGCCGCTGAGACCAGCGCACCGATTGACACCAGCCAGTTTCCGCTCGTGACCGACACTCCGCTCCAGAAGCAGATCGCGCTCACGATCCCGGCCACCCGTCGTGTCCCAGCCGGCTGATCGGTCCGGGCCGACAGGTATCTGACCGCGACCGCTACGCCGATCAGCAGTAGCGCGAGTCGACGCACCGGGAACGGCAGGTCCATGCTGCCCGCCGCAAGCGCGTCCGGCGCTATGACCCAGATGACGCCAGGGGCGAGTCCTATCGCCGCCAACGTGCCGGCTCGCGTCGTGATGCGCGTCAGAACGACCGTCACGAGCGCGTAGACTACGATCGCCAAACCCGCGAGCAGCTGAACCGATGTTGTGGTGTCTATCACGGTAGACTCGGTCTGTCGCCGTATCAGTGCTCGTGCCCGGGGCCGTGGACGTGCCCGTGCTCGAGCTCTTCTCCGGTTGCATCCCGGACATTCTGAACCGTAGCGTCAAAGTGAAGCGTCGCGCCGGCGAGCGGATGGTTCGCATCGAGCGTGACGGTGTCGTCCTGGATTCCGACCAGGGTGACGACCTGCTGGTTGCCGCTGGCATCCTGTGCGGCGAACTGCATACCCGGCGAGAGGTCTCCTTCGGGCATGTTCGATCGTGGGACCGAGAAGACCAGTTCGTCGTTGCGGGTTCCGTATCCCTGCTCGGGTGCGACCGACGTGGTCACGGTCTCACCCACCGACTTTCCGTCGAGCGCAGATTCGAGCCCTTCGACGATGTTGCGATGCCCGTGCAGATACTCAAGATCGCCATGATCGCTCGATGAGTCGATCACCGAGCCGTCATCGCCTTTGAGCGTGTACGCGATCGTGACTACACGGTCCTTCGTTACGGTCATACTGTCTCCTTGCCCCAAACCTACCACCATTGGGTGCGATCGGCCAATGCCGGGGTTGCACCTTCGCGTCGACCACTACCCGATGGCCGCTGGAGTCGGTATTCTTGGCTCCGGAGGCCCCTATGGCTCGTTCCAGAGAATCGATCGACAAAGCCGTCGAAGTAGAGCTTGTTGCGCTCGCGCAGAACGTCTTCGCCGACAACCTGGTGTCGGTGATCGCGTACGGGAGTTATCTCCGCGATACGTTCCGGCCCGGGGCGTCGGACGTCAACATCCTGCTCATCATTCGAGAGGCAATCGGGGA
>SKVA01000244.1 GCA_007129695.1 Spirochaetaceae bacterium
ATGATGCGCGACGGGCCGTGGCAGGACCTGCGCGTCCGCCGCGCGATCGCGCTGTGGATCGACAAGCCTGCGTCGATTGCTCCGGCACTCGGCGGCTTCGGCTGGACGACGCCGAGCATCGGTCCCGGCGACATCTCGGTGCCGACGCACTTCATCAACTGGCCACGATTCGACACGCAGCCGCTCGACGTTCGCCGCGCGGAGGCTCGCCGGCTCATGGCGGAAGCGGGCTACCCGAACGGCTTCACGATGGGGCATCTGACGCGCGGGATCATGCCCGAGACCGGCGAATGGCTCAAGGACCAGCTCTCCGGGCTCGGCGTCGACCTGCGGCTCCAGATAGTGGACGAGGGCGAGTGGAACCGCGCGCGCGTGAGCCTCGACTACGATTCGCAACAGGGTCGACTCTCACCGTCGCCGATCCCCGAAGGGACCGAATCGGTGTATGGCCGCCACCAGAGCAACCCCGATGCGTACGCGAAGCACGACGACCGCGCGATAGACGAGCTCTACCGGATCCTCCGCGATGCGACGTCGATGGAGCAGCGGATCGAGGTGTGGCGGCGGATGTCGCGCTACCTTTTCGTCGATCAGACCTACATCGTTCCGATCGCCGAGGCGGTTCAGGTGGTCGCGTACCGGTCGTACGTGAAAGGGCTCGTCGTCCCGCAGGAAGACATGCACACGTTCACCGACTTCGCGACCGTCTGGCTCGACCGATGATCCGCTACGCGCTCTACCGCGCGCTGCTGATCGTCCCGACCACCGTTGCCGCTTCGCTCGTCGTGTTCGCGGCGATGCGCGCGCTCCCCGGTGATGTAGCGCTCGCGATTCTGGCCGACACACCGCACACCGTTGAGGTCCGCGAGGCGCTTCGCGAGGAGTTGGGGCTGAACCGGCCGCTGCCGGTGCAGTACGCCGACTGGGCGTGGAGCATGGTCACCGGCGACTTCGGCGGCCACTCGCTCGAGACCCGCGAGCCGATCCGTGCGATCCTCTCGCGCCAGCTGCCGGTCACCGCGCTCCTTGCGCTCTACGCGGTCGCCGCGTCGCTGGTCGTCGGTCTGCCGCTCGGCGTGGTCGGCGCGCTGCGCCAGGGGCGGCCAACCGACCGGATCGTCGGGCTCGCGACGACCGGCGGTCTTTCGTTGCCTGTCGTGTTCACGTCGCTGCTGACGCTCTGGCTCCTGCTGCGGCTGTTCGGATGGTCGCCTCCGATCATCTACTCGTCGCCGGCGGAGGACCTCCGCGAGCATGTCGAGATCATGATGGCTCCGGCGCTTCTCCTGTCGATCCCGTACGGCGCGCAGCTCGCCCGCGTGATGCGCTCCGCGCTCGTGTCGGTGACCGACGCCGACTACATGGTCGCCGCGCGCAGCCGCGGTTTGTCGCCGCTTTCGGTCGTCGTCCGCCACGGCGTGCCGAACGCGCTTCTGCCGGTTGTCACGATGGTCGGCCTGCAGTTCGGCACGATCGTCAGCGGAGCGCTGGTCGTGGAGACCGTGTTCGGGCTGCCCGGCATCGGGCGCGGCGTCGTTCACGCGGCGCTCGCGCGCGACTACCCGGTCGTCCAGAGCACCGTGATCATTCTGGTCACGCTGGTGCTGGCGATGAACCTGGTCGTGGACCTGCTCTACACGCGGCTCGACCCGCGTGTCGCGTCGACCGGAGCGCGACGATGATGCAGCGCCCCGCGGTCGTGCTCGCCGTGGCGTGGCTCGCCGCGATCGCGTTAGCGGTCGTGTTCGCCGGGGTCGTCGCGGGGTACGATCCGCTCGCGCAGGACACCGAGCGCAGGCTCGCCGCGCCGGGGGTCGCCCATCCCTTTGGTACCGACGGGTTCGGCCGCGACGTGTGGAGCCGCGTCGTGCACGGCGGACGCGCGTCGCTCGGCGTCGCCGGATTGTCGGTGCTGATCGCCGGAGCGGCCGGGCTGGCAGTCGGCACCGTGACCGGGTACGTCGGAGGCAGGCTCGACGCGATCGTCGGGCGCGTCGTCGACGTCTTTCTGGGGTTTCCATTTCTGGTGCTGTCGCTGATGATCGTCGTCGCGCTCTCTCCGGCGCCGGTGACCGTCGCGATCGCGATCGCGGTGTCGCTCGCGCCGCAGGTGACGCGGGTCGCGCGCGCGTCGGCGCTCGCCGTGCGCAGCCAGGAGTACCTCACCGTCGTCCGGTCCACCGGAGCCGGCACCGCGCGGATCGTCGTGCGCCACCTGCTTCCCGCCTGCGCGCCGCCGGTCGTCGCGTACCTGATCGGCGCGTTCGCGACCGCGCTCGGCGCGGAGGCGACGCTCAGCTTTCTGGGCCTGGGCGTCCCGCCGCCGTACCCGTCGTGGGGCCGCATGCTCCAGGAGGGAAGTCGCGCCTACTTCGAGGCCGCGCCGTGGGTCACGCTGATCCCGGGGGCGGTACTGAGCCTCACGATCGTGAGCTGCATCGTGCTGGCCGACGTGGTGACGCGCAAGATGGGTGACGCGCAGGGTCGATGACCCGCAGGGTCGGTGACACTACCGGAGGTTCGCCTTGATGCCGGCGCCGGACATCTGCAGCCCCGCGCGAGCCAGGTGAGGTAGCGCGCCGACTCCCAGGCACCGAGGCGTCGCGATCCGGTCTTCGCGTTCGTCCAGCAGGATCGTCGTTATCGACGATGCGGGCAAGAAGAAGCCGGCCCAGACGAGCGGCGTGTCGATCTCCAGGAGCAGGCTCAGCCACGTGAGCCCGAACCCGCCGTGGCAGAAGACCGCGATCGTGTCGTCGTTCCGTTGTTCGACGCGGTAGTGGTGGCCGCTCCGAGCGTACCCGTGCCGGCGCATGAACTCGTCGCTCGCGTCGCGAATCGCCGACAGCGTCTCCTTGTACGGGACCGCGGCCAGTTCATCGACGGTCTCCCAACGCGGTCGTTCGGCACCGGCGGCGACGTCGCGAATGATGTTCCCGTGGAGGTCCCACGCCATCAGTCCGCGCGTCGGCATCCGGAGTTCGGAGAGTTCGCGCGTCCACTCTTCCACCGTCGCTCCCAGCCCGAGTCGTTCTTCGCTGCACGAAGCGGTCGCGCGCGCGCGTCCCAGCGGTGACACGTAGAGCCGCTGCGGCAGCATCTCGCTGTTCGGGTCGGCCAGGTAGTCGGCGAGCGCGCGCGCCTCGGTCCACCCTCTGTCGGTCAGCGTGTCGTTCGCGTAGTCGGGGTCGCCGTGTCGTATCAACAGGATTCGCATGCCCGCCATTTGACCGGTTCTGCCGCGATTGCGCAACACCCCTGCTGCCTCAAAAGGGAGGGGGAAGTCTCCCCCTCGCTCCAGCCCGCGCGCCACACGACGCTCCTGCGCCGTCCGGCGCTTCCGCGCCGTCCGGCGCCGGAGCGCGCGGCCTGGCTCCGCTCG
>SKVA01000528.1 GCA_007129695.1 Spirochaetaceae bacterium
CGTGCTCGCACTCGCGCGCCGGGTTGCGGCCGACCGGCGGCGGGTCGAGATCATCGCGTTTGCGAGCGACGTTCGGTGCTTCACGCTCGACCACGCCAACGCTCGCCTGACGGATCTGGCAGCGTTCCTGCAGGGAAGCTTCCACGGCGGAACCGACCTCAACCGCGCGCTCCTTACGGCGCTCACGACGCTCGAGCAGAGTGAGAGCGAACACGCCGACGTACTGGTGGTGTCCGACTTCCGGGTGCCGAAGATCGCCGATCGCCACGTGGACCGTATCGACCGGCAGCGCGGTCGTGGAACGCTCTTTCATACGTTGACTGTCGGCCGCGCTGCCGTGCATGATCCGCTGAACGTGTTCGATTCTTCATGGTTTTTCAACACGACTACCGGCAGGATCGACCCGGAGCTACTGACCGCAATCAGGTAGAGGAACGTACAATTGAAGGACAAGGCAAGCTTCAAACCGCACATGACGAAGACCTTCCTGATTGGGCTCGGATTCTTCACGATGGGTTTGATGGACCCGCTCTACGACGCGTACGTGCCGATCTTCCTCGACGATCTGCTCGATCGCAAGGGGATGATCGGGCTCGTGATGACGTTCGACAACATCTTCGCGCTCTTTCTGATACCGGTCTTTTCGCACCTGTCGGACCAGACCAGGACCAGGATTGGCCGTCGCATGCCGTACATCATCGTCACCCTCCCGCTGAGCGCGCTCTTCTTCGGGCTGATACCATTCGCGGCCGGCGTGGGGCTTGCGGCGCTGATCGTCGTGCTCTTCCTCCTCAACGGCGTGAAGCAGGCCGCGCGTGGTCCGGTTGTCGCACTGATGCCGGACACGATCCCCGGCGAGTTCCGGTCAGAGGCGAACGGCGTCATCAACACGATGGGTGGAATCGCGGCGATCGTCGGCACGATCATCCTGAGCCCGCTCATGGACCTGGACATCGACCTCCCGGTGATCGGCAGTACGCGGAGAAAGCTCCCGTTCCTGATCGCGGCACTGCTGGTGGTCGCCGTGACGGTGATCCTGTTTACCTTCGTGAAGGAGAACGCGCGATCGAAGTCGGCTAGGGAGGCGCGAGAGCCGATCGTCAAGTCGCTCAGGATTCTGTTCAACACGGGAGACCGGAGCGCGTTCTGGATCCTCGTGAGCATCTTCGTCTGGTTTTTCGGCTACCAGGGTCTTCTGCCGTTCGTGACGCTCTACACGCGCGACGTCGTCGGGACGAGCGAAGGCATCGCTGGACTGTCGGCGGGGATGGTCGCGATCGCGTACGCGGTGTTTGCGATCCCATCGGGCTACGTCGCGCACCGATTCGGACGCAAGCGGACGATCCGTACCGCGCTCATCGTCACGTCGGCGATCACCGCGCTGATCAGCCTCCACGCGCCGGTCGCGGATGCGCTCGCGCTGGCACCCGCGCTGCGGATCGCATCGTTCTGGATCCTGCTGTTCGTGTTCGGGGTCTTCTGGGCGTCGATCATCACAAACAGCTTCCCGATGCTGTGGCAGATGGCGACGTTCGCGAACATGGGGATCTACACCGGACTCTACTATTTCTTCAGCCAGGGCGCCGCGATCCTGGCCCCCCCCGTGACCGGGACGATCATCGACATTGCCGGTTACCAGTCGATCTTCCTGTTCTGCGCGGCCTGTCTGCTCCTGGCGTTCTTCCTGATGGGACGAGTGACCGGCGGTGAGGCCGAACAGCCCGCGGTCGCCCCGTAGAGGGGTCGCCTCAAGGAGCGGCCGACGCAGAGCCGGCTTGATATCGCTGGACGGCCACGCGATACTTGTGTTCAGAGGAGTAGCCGAATGACACACCGCCTTGGGCCCATCGTGGACGGGATTCTCGCCTCGTACCAGGAAATCGGCGGCATCAACCACATCGAAGGCGCCCGCCTTCCGTCCCGAACTCAAATGCTGCGCGTGATCGAGGACCTGGAGGCGATCATCTTCCCGGGCTATCACGAAGAGGAGACCGGCCGCACCGAAAACCTCAAGTACTCGGTTGCCGAACGCGTCAGCCGGGTCGGCCGCAACCTTACCGAGGAAGTCCAGAAGTGCCTGTGCTTCCAGCGGGGACTCGACACCGACGATCTGTGCTCGAGACGCAAGCATGACAAGGAGATAGAGGGATGCCACGAGCGCGCCGAAGCGATCACCGCGACCCTGCTGGAGATGATCCCTGAGCTGCGCCGGCGCATCCGTATGGACGTCGAAGCGGCGTTCGACGGTGATCCGGCGGCATCCAGTAAGGAGGAGGTGATCCTTGCGTATCCCGGCATAGAGGCGGTGCTGATCCACCGAGTCGCGCACGAGTTGTTCCAGATGGAGGTACCGCTCCTGCCTCGCATGATGAGCGAGTACGTCCACGGGAAAACCGGCATCGATATCCATCCGGGTGCGACGATCGGCGACTACTTCTTCATAGACCACGCAACGGGCGTCGTGATCGGCGAAACAACCGTGATTGGCAATCACGTGAAGATATACCAGGGAGTTACCATCGGTGCGCTCAGCGTGAAGAAGGACGAGGCGAACCGCAAGCGCCACCCGACGTTAGAGGACAACGTAACGATCTACGCGGGCGCGACGATCCTGGGAGGCAATACGGTAATCGGCAGGTGCTCGGTGATCGGTGGCAACGTCTGGATCACCGAGAGTGTGCCGCCGAACAGCCAGGTCTTCTACCGTGGCGACGAGTTTTCGGTGACGCGCAGCCGGGTCCGCCGCGCAGGATAGCCCACGAAGAGGACCAAAAAGGCGTAGGGATCGCTATCTGCCCGACCCCATCGGGTTGACACCGTGCCGGCGACCCGTACACTGCGGGCAATGGGACAGTCATCTGTTCTCCTTGACGTTCACGACCTGTCGGTGCGCTTTCGCGCCGGCGGCCGATCGGTTTGCGCAGTCAACGGCGTCGGGTTCACGGTTGACCGTGGCGAGCGCCGTGGCATCGCGGGGGAGAGCGGCAGCGGGAAGAGCGTCACGTGCCGGGCGCTCCTGGGTCTCCTCCCCTCCAACGCGTACGCCCCATGCGGATCCGCCCGGTTTGCAGATACGGATCTGCTCGATCCCGGGCAGCTCGACCGGTGCGCAATCCGCGGCAGGCGCATCGGTTACGTGTTCCAGGACTCGCGAAGCGCACTCGATCCCTACGTTCCGGTCGGCAACCAGCTCATAGAGCTTGCGGCCGTACACGGCGTTGCTGCCGCACAGCGTCGCGACGTGGCGCTCGAATGGCTCGAACGCGTGGGCATTCACGACGCCCGGTCCCGCCTGACATCGTACCCGCACGAGTTTTCGGGAGGCATGTGCCAGCGGATAGGGATCGCGATGGCTCTGCTTCCGGGCCCCGAACTCC
>SKVA01000145.1 GCA_007129695.1 Spirochaetaceae bacterium
CGAGCGGCTGCGCCCCGACGTTGTCGTGATCGCGGGGACGTGCACCCGCGCCGATCTGCCCGCCGGAGGGAAGCCGGCGCTCGTCTACCGAGCGATCGCCGGCGGCGACGCGTGGGTTCCCGACGTGCTGTTCGATCATCGACTCGACGCGGCGACTATCGTGGAATCGGTCCCGGCGTGGAGTGCCGCCGCGTCGCTGTCGCTCGGCAGCCCCGAACGCGTTGCCGTGGTCGTAGGGCCAACCGATACCGGAGAGCAGATCGCGGCGCTCGCCGCAGCGGTCGTAGAGGTTGCCGCGTCGCTGACGTCCCTGGTCGATCGCGTCCTCGAGCGCTCGAGCTCGACCGTGGCGGCCGCGGTCGACTACGCAGAGCGCGTTGCCGACCGTTGGCGACTGACCCGCACCCAACGGCTGCGCCTGGCGTCGGTCGCCCGGCACGCGGCGATCCGCGCGGGGGAGGTTCCAGTCGTGCTCGTGCGCGCGGCTGAACCGGACGACGCCTCGCGACCCGCAGCGTCGACTGTGTCGAAGCAGGAAGCGAAGCGGTGGACCGAACGGCTCGAACAAGAGATCTCGGAGTTCGGACGTGCATCGGTTTGACACCATCTACATCGAAGACCGCGTCGCCGATCAGCCGATGACCCGCGCGATCGCCGCCCGATTCCCGGCGGCCCGGATCGTACCCATCACCCACTACGGTGAAGTCTTCTACCGCCGCGGTCAGCCGATCCGAGCCCAGAAACTGAAGCCCGCGCTGATCCTTGCGCACGCAGATCCACCACTGCTCTACCGGGCGCCCGGCCACGTCAGCGGCGACCAGCGGCGCACGCTCTACTACAACGACCAGATCCGTAACTGCGTCTTTGACTGCGACTACTGCTTCCTCCAGGGCATGCACCCGAGCGCGCATCTTCTGGTGTTCGTGAACGGCGAAGACTTCGTCGACGCCGCGCGACGCCAGGCGTCCTCAGGCGCGTTCTGGCTCAGCGTGTCGTACCTCTCCGACGTCATCGCGTTGGAGTCGGTAGCTCCGATCGCGTCACAGTGGGTCTCGTTCGCCGATACGAGTCCCGCGGTCACGGTAGAGCTACGGACCAAGAGCGACGCCGAAGCGTTTCTCAGTGCGCACCGCTCCAGGCCAAATGTCGTACTCGCGTGGACGATGAGCCCCCCACAGATCGCGCAACGCGTGGAGCGCGGCTGCGCTCCCTTCGCAGTACGCCTGCGCGCGGTCAGGCGTGCCGTCGAAGACGGCTGGCGCGTACGCGTCGCGATCGATCCGGTACTGATCGTCCCCGGCTGGGACACGACGTATCGGAAGATGATAGATACCATCTTCGCCGAAGTCGATCCGCGGACGATCGAAGCGGTGTCGTACGGACCGTTCAGGATGGCCGAGCCATTCTACAATCGGATCGACAGGGCCCGGTCCGACGCACCGGTTCTGGCCCACCCTTTCGTTCGCCGCGACGGCCTGGTGGGGTACAGCGACGCAGAGCGCCTCGCGATAGACCGGGTAGTCGGTGGCGCGCTCAGCAAGGCTTGTCCTATAAGAGCGTTTTAGTTAGCATTAGCGCATGAGTGAGATGCCAAGCGCACCGCCGGCTGAAACCGGCTCAGAACGGCTCGATATCACGCCGATCGCGCGGACCGAACTGCTCAAGCTGCGCGGTTCACAGTCGAGCTTCCTGCGAATCTGGGTCGAACAGGGCGGATGCTCCGGGATGATCTATCAGGCGGTCATCGACGACACGTCGAGTCCGTTTGACGTATCTGTCTTCGACGACGGCGAACTGCGCGTTGTGACCGACCAGCAGAGCCGGGGCTTCGTCGACGGGATGAGGATCGACTACTCCGACGACCTGGTCGAGGCGGGTTTCAGGTTCATCAACCCCAAGGCGAGCAAGAGCTGCGGCTGCGGCCAGAGCTTCCAGCAATGACGCCGCTCGCTGCGCAGATCGACCTCACCGGCGGTGAGTCGGTCTACTGTATCAACACGTTCCAGGTCGCGAAGGCGCGCGAGCTCTACGAAGGTGCGGGTGGTTCGTCGCAACGGATACGCGCTGCGATCGATTCGCTCGAGTCGTCGCTCACGCGCAACGAACGCGCGGCGGTAGCGATGCTGCTACTCCAGCGGCTGCGCGATCGAGCGTAGCCAATCTGATAGAGTCGTGCCGCCACTGGCCCTGCAGAGCCTGTCCCGCAGCGCCTCACCGATACCGTCGGATTCTGGCGTTCGAACCAGAATCGTGTCGGCACCCTCGCTGTCGAGTTCGGTGAACCAGCGGTAGAGATGCCTGGCGCACTCGGCCGCGTCGCGGTACTCCCTCACCCGCGCATCGCGAATCATCGCGCGTAGCGCAGAGAGCGGATCGCGCGCGTCGTCCACGATCGACAGCGCGACGTTCTGCTTCTGAAAAACAGCCGCGGCGGACTCCAGAATCGACCGGTCACCTTCGGTCACTTCGACGACCCGGGCGCGAGGCTGATAGTGCCGGTGCCGCAGCCCTGGCGAACCGATCGAAGGATCCGCCCGATCAGCCGCTCGCGCCGCCGTGATACCGGGGTTTTCGCGCTCTATGTCCGACGCAGAGATCGCCCCGGGTCGCAGTATCGTCACCACGTTTCCCGTGACCGAAACGACTGTCGATTCGATCCCGATGTCACACGCGCCTCCATCGAGGTAGCGGTCGACGCGGTCGCCCAGGCTACGACGGGCCATCGTGACCGTCGTCGGGCTCGGCTCTCCCGACCGGTTTGCGCTCGGCGCCGCGATCGGGACGTCGGCCTCTTCGATCAAGCGCCGCGCGACCGGGTGGCGGGGCACCCGCACGGCCACGGTATCCAGACCTGCAGTGACCACGCCGGGGATACACGCTGCCTTCGCTACGACGACCGTAATCGGGCCCGGGGCAAACCGCGCAAGAAGGTGTTCTGCCAGGTCGCACGACGCGCCGGGCTTCGCGACCGAGCGCAACCGATCGGTCGATGCGATGTGCACGATGAGTGGATTATCGGGCGGCCGGCCCTTCGCCGCGAACACGCGCCGGGCCGCCCGCGCATTCGTCGCGTCGACCCCCAGCCCGTAGACGGTCTCGGTCGGAAACACGACGAGCCCACCCTCGCGAATGGTGCGAGCCGCGGCCACGATGTCGGCAGGGTCGAGCGGTGTCATCGTGCGCGCAAAGGTACTATACTCCGGTCACGATGAGAAGGCGGAACAAACCGGACGGCACGCTGATCGCCAGAGGTCGGCTTCGGATGGACGCAATCGATCGCCTGTCGGCGCGACCACCGCTCTACGCGACGACTGCGCACAACTTCTGGACCGACCCCTACGTGTCGGCTCACGTGCTCGACGCGCACCTTGACCCGCATATCGATGACGCGTCGCGCAAACCCGCGCAGATATCCGGCACGGTGGAGCGCATCATCGATGAAGCAACAACGCTCGGAATCCTCGACCGCGAGTCGCCGCGACTGCTCGACCTGGGGTGTGGGCCGGGCCTCTACGCCGAGCAGTTCGCGATGCGCGGCTTCGCGGTGACCGGCATCGACCAGGCAGACCGGTCGATCGACTACGCCCGAGACCAGGCGCGGCTTCAGGGCATCGCAATCGACTACCGCGTCGACGACATGCTGTCGGCGCCGTTCGACGGACCGTACGACGTGATCACGCTCATCTACGGCGAGTTCGCTACGGTCAGCGAGTCCGAGCGAACCGAGCTGCTTCGCAGGGTTCGGGCTGCCCTGGCCCCCGGAGGCCTCTTCGTGTTCGACGTGTTCACCGACCACTACGTCAAGCGGATGCGCGGCGGTCCCGACTGGTACGTCAGCAACGGCAGGGGATTCTGGAGCCGAACACCGCACTTGGTGCTCGAACGGGTGCACCACTACCGCGACGCGTCTGCGAGCGTCAACCGCTACATAGTGATCGACCGTGATGGATCGTATCGGGAGTTCAACGTGTGGTGGCGCCACTATACCGCGCCGGAGATCGACTCTGTGATCACCAGCAACGGTTTTCGATTGCACGCACGATACGCGAACCTGTGGGGAGACCCGCCGAAGCCGAACGACGAGTGGATCGGCGTGTTCGCGATCCGCGATTAACACACCCGGTCAACCGTGGTGCACGTCCCGGCGGCCGACCGATCAGATCTTGATCGAAATGTTGCCCGCGTCGTCGACGCTGACCTCGAAAGTCTTCACAGGGCGGGTGGCCGGGTAATCCTTGACGGCACCTGTCTTTATCTCGAAACGCGATCCGTGCTTCGGGCAGTACACGTCACCGTCGAGCACCATCCCCTCCGCGAGTGGCGAGTACTCGTGAGAGCACACGTTATCGAGGCAGAACACTTCGTCGTCGAGCTTGAACAGCGCGTACTCCTTGCGCTTATGCCGGAAGAGGTAGCTCCGCGAGAAATCGGCTCTGTTACAGACCCTTACCCATTTTGCCATTTAGCCGTTTCACCCGTCGATGCGCCGGGCGATGAGCTCCCGGAGTTCGTCGTGGAGCGATTCATTCGTCTGAGCGATCAGGTCCTCAAAGTGCCCCTGCACCAAAAGCCTTCGAGCCTCGTTCAGACTGTACCCGCGGCTCTGCAGGTAGAACACCTGAGACGGATCGAGCTTGCCGGTCGTGGATCCGTGGCTGCACCGCACGTCGTCGGTCCTGATGTTGAGCGACGGGATCGAGTCGGCTCGCGCCGCCTCGGAGAGGATCAGGTTCTTGTTGGTCAGATAGGCGTCGGTTCCCGGTGCCCCCGGGGCAACGCTGATCAGCCCCTGATAGATCGAATGAGCCTCGTCTCGAACCGCACCCCGGTAGTACGCCCGACTGGTCGCCCGCGCGGCGCGGTGGTTCTGGACCGTACGAAGGTCCATATGCTGTTCCCCAAGCGCGAAGTAGATGCCGTTGAGGTCGACGTCGGCGCCCGCGCCGCTGATATCGCTGGTGAAACGGGTCTTGACGAAGTCGGAGCCGAGTGCGGCTTCGCTACGATGCAGCACCGCGTCGCGCCCGATCTCTGCGTGTCCGTGGTGGAAATAAAGCGAATCGTCGTTCAGACGCTGCAGGAGAGTAAGCCTCAGCCGCGCGTTCGCGCCGACTACCAGTTGCTCCGCGCCTGCGACCAGGAGTTCGCCCTCTTCCGACGACCGGCACCTTACAACGACATCGGCCTGAGCCCCTTCCTCAAGGATGACCACTACCTGCGGTGCGACGACAGCTTCGTCGGCGTCAGCGTTGACCTCTACGAGCACCGCACCATCCATAGCCAGGTTGCGCGGTACGTAGACGACCGCGGCGCTCGACATCAGCGCCAGATTCCATAGCTCGATTCGGTTGTCGGCCCGGTCTACCGCGGCCTCGAGCACGGAACGAACCGAAGCGACTGCGCTTTCACAATGCGCCCCGGAGCCCGCGTCAGCGAGCGCGATCAGGTCATCGACGATCGCACCGCCGGCGTCGCCTTCGCTCCCGGTGAACACGCCGTTGTGGTAGTGGAGCTGTCGCGCCCACGAGCCGCCGTCTCGTTGGACGTCGCCCGATCCATCGTCTGACGATGTGCCGTCGATCACGCGGTATGAGTCGAACTCGAACGCGCTCAGATTCGTTCTGCGCCACTCCTCTTCGCTCGTCGTCGGCCACTGCATTCGCTCGAATCGGTCTCGAGCGCGTCGCCTGACATCACCAAGCCAACCCGGCCCCGGCAGAGACTCCTGGTACGCGGCGAGATCGGCCACCGCGCGCTGCAAGCTCATCGTTGTACCGCTCATCTATCCGACCGATCCTTCCATTTCGAGCTCGATGAGCCGGTTCAGTTCGACCGCGTACTCCATCGGAAGCTGCTTCACCAGCGGGTCGAGGAAGCCATTGACGATCATCATCGACGCCTCCTCCTCGCTCATCCCACGCGACATCAGGTAGAACAATTGCTCTTCGCTGATGCGGCTCACGCGCGCTTCGTGCTCGATGCTGACGTCATCCGAGTTGATGTCCATGTAAGGATACGTGTTGCTGATCGACTGCGGGTCGAGGATCAGCGCGTCGCACACTACATGGCTTCGGACGTTCCGCAACCCCGGATCGACCTTCACCTGCCCGCGGTAACTCGACGTACCGCCGTCCTTGCTTATGCTCTTCGACGTGACGACCGACGTCGTGTTCGAAGCGGCGTGTACCATCTTCGCTCCGGTGTCCTGCTCCTGTCCTTTTCCGGCAAACGCGATCGACAGAACTTCTCCGTGCGCCCCCTCACCCATCAGGTAGACCGATGGGTACTTCATCGTTCGCTTGCTCCCGATGTTGCCATCGACCCATTCGACTGTTGCATTCGCGTGCGCCACGGCTCTCTTGGTGACCAGGTTGTACACGTCGCTCGACCAGTTCTGAATCGTCGTGTAGCGCACGCGCGCGCCGGGAAGCGCGATGATCTCTACGACGGCGCTGTGAAGGCTGTCGGTCGTATAGATCGGCGCGGTGCAGCCTTCGACGTAGTGCACGAAGCTACCCTCTTCGGCGATGATAAGCGTCCGCTCGAACTGACCGAAGTTCTCGCTGTTGATCCGGAAGTACGCCTGGAGCGGGATATCGACCTTGACGCCCTTTGGGACGTAGACGAAGCTGCCACCCGACCAGCAAGCCGAGTTGAGCGCGGCGAACTTGTTGTCCGAATACGGGATGATCGTGCCGAAGTACTTCCGAACGATCTCCGGGTACTCCCGGACAGCCGTCTCCGGATCGGTGAACACAACACCCTGATTCGCAAGCTCCTCCTGGAGGTTGTGGTAGACCACCTCCGAGTCGTACTGCGCGCCGACACCGGCGAGGTACTTCTGCTCGGCCTCAGGAATCCCGATCCGGTCGTACGTCGCCTTGATCGATTCGGGGACGTCGTTCCAGCTCGTGAACTTCTTCTCGCTCGGCTTCGCGTAGTAGAAGATTTCGTCGAAGTTGAGGTCGCTGAGGTCGGCGCCCCAGTTCGGCATATCCTTGCGCAGGAACTCCTCCAGGCTCCGGAGTCGGAACTCGAGCATCCATTCGGGCTCGTTCTTGTGCTCGCTGATCGCGGCGATGACCTCCGGGCTCAGACCCTTCGCGGTGCGGAACACGCTCGCGTCGGGGTACGAGAAACCGAACTTGTACTCGCCCACGTCTACATTGGTCGCTTCGGTACTCATCGTGCCTCCTCGAGTACGTCGTCAGGGGACCCGAACTGCTGCCGGACCCAGTCATAGCCTTCTGCCTCAAGCGTATGAACGAGCGACTCGTCCCCACTCGTCACGACACGTCCCTTGTACATGATGTGAACGCGATCAGGCTTCACGTAGTCGAGAATCCTCTGATAGTGCGTTATGATCAGCGCGCCGAAGCTGGGGTCACGCAGCTTGTTGATACCCTTCGCGACTACCTTGAGCGCGTCGATGTCGAGCCCGGAGTCGGTCTCGTCCATGACTGCGAAGCTCGGCTTGAGAAGAAGCATCTGAAGAATCTCCATGCGCTTCTTCTCGCCGCCGGAGAAGCCCTCGTTCAGGTATCGGTTGATGAACTGCTGGTCCATCTCCAGAAAATCCATCCCTGCGCGAAGCTCCTTGACGAAGCCCTTCGTCGCGGTCGCCTTGTCGGCGAACCTGATCTCATTCGCCCGCTTGAGAAACCGGCCGACGGTCACTCCGGGGATCTCAACCGGGTACTGAAACGCCAGGAACAGCCCGAGTCGTGCCCGCTCGTCGGCTTCCATCTCCAGGATCGACTCGCCGTCGACGACGATGTCGCCGCCGGTCACCTGGTACGACGGATGCCCCATGATCACGTTGCTGAGCGTGCTCTTGCCCGAACCGTTGGGCCCCATCAGCGCATGGATCTGGCCGCTCTCAAGCTCAAGGTCGATGCCGTTGAGAATCTGCTGTCCGTCGATCGATGCCCGCAGTCCGTGTATTTCGATTTTCATTCGTCCTCCCTAAATGGGATACCCAAGCTGTAACCGGGCCTCTTCGCTCATGAAGTCGAGGCTCCACGGCGGCGTCCAGACCAGGTTCGTCTTGATATCCGAGATTCCCGTGGCCTTTTCGACTTCACGATGCATGTCGTCCATGATCGTCTGCGCAAGCGGACAGCCCGGCGACGTCAACGTGAAATCGATCTCAACCGTAGACTCATCGGCTTCAACCCGGTACACGAGGCCGACATCGACGATGTTCAGACCGATCTCCGGATCTATGACGTTCTCGAGCGCTTCGAGTACTTCGCCTTTACTCGCCATACTCACCCCTATTTTATGACTATTATACTCAGGTTTATCGCTTCCGACAAGAGTGTCGTGGACTCCTGTCGCCGATAAACTCCATGCCAAAACTACGCAAAACCTCCTCTTTCGGCTACCGCAGGCGGTATACTGATCGCGTGACCGCGCTCGTAATCCTCTGTCACCCGTTTGACAACAGCTTCTGCCATGCGATCGCCGACAAACTCAAGGCGGCACTCGAATCGCGCGGCGTATCGGTCACGCGTCACGATCTGTACGCCGAGGGTCCCGACCCGGTACTGACGGGTGCCGAGATCGCGCGGCGCTTGAGTCTCGACAGCCAGATCCAGCGCTACTCGAGCGGGGTACAGGAGGCCTGCCTTGTCGCCTTCGTCCATCCCGACTGGTGGAGCGGGCCACCGGCGCTTCTGAAGGGGTGGATCGAGCGCGTCTTCCGCCCCGGTGTCGCGTACGACTGGGTCGGCGCCGAGTTCGAGGAGAAACGCCACGCACCGCTTCTCACACGGGCGTCCGCGCTGGTCTTTGTGACGACCGACCGCCCCGAAGGCGATCCCCCGCGCGCGATCGACCTGTTCTGGTCGGACGTGTGTTCGTACTCCGGCATGACGAACGCGGGCATTCGCGTCTACCACGACGTGAGGCACTCGAACCACCGTACACGACGACGATGGCTATCAGAGATTGAGCCGATGATCGATGACGCAATCGCGGAGGCCGGAGAAGAGAAACCATGAGAGTCTTGATGCTATGGCGCCACGCGAAAGCGCAGCCGGCGACTGTCGCAGAGGGCGATCACCAACGGAGCCTCGCCGAGCGCGGGCGTGCCGACGCGCAGCGAATCGCGAACCGGCTCGTACTCGGCGGTCCGCATCCGGAGTTGATCCTGTGTTCCGACAGCCGGCGTACCATGGAAACCGCGAATGCGATCGACCGCGCAGCCGGTCGCACGCTCGACCGCATCGCGCTCTCCGATCTCTACCACGCGAGCATCGACGATTATCTCAGGCTGATCGGGGAGTTCGGAGGCACTTCTTCGACGCTACTGATCGTCGGACACAATCCGACGATCGAGGCGTTCGCGGAGGCGGTCACCGGAGACTCGCTCGTGAGAGTCCGTCCCGGCGACCTGTCGGTCTATGACTGCGCGGCGTCCGACTGGACGGCGGCGACGATGGGCGACTTCACGCGCACAACCGTCCTGTCGCCGCGCAACGAGTAGGATCACTGCGTCGCACGTGGCCGACGCAGCGGTCAGAACCGGCCGAACACGAAGCGCATCCCGGCAACGGGGCTGTACATCGTCGACTCGACGATCGAGACCGGATCGAGTCGGCCCATCGCCTGCATCCCGCCGTAGAGCGCCACCTGCATCCACGGGAGGAGCGCAACGCCCGCCTCCCCGGTGGCCTCGGCAAAGTAGCCGAACCCGGAGTGTCGACTGGCAACCGGCGTGCCAATGAATCCGATCCCGGTCCAGAGGTTCGCGCTCAGCGTGATCGGTCGCACCCGAACCTGCCTCCCGGAGATGATCCCGCCGAATGCACCGATCAGCTCGTTGTCGGCGCTGTTGCGGATCACGATGCCAAAGCCGCCATGGCGCACTCCGCATCGGTTTACGCCGTAGCCGAAGCCTCCGCGCGTCTCAGCCACTACCCCGTGCGACGTGAGCTCCTGGTAGGGAAGAAGGTTACCCTGAAAAAACCCGCCGCCGCCGTACGCGAAGACCGAAGCGGCCGTGGCCGCCACCATCATCACTGCAAATAACGTTCGCTTGTTCATATGCGCTCCTTGACACCAGTTCAACACCGGGTCGCAGCCGTGGTGTCACCGATATCTGCGCGCGACCGACTGTCGATGCCCGGCGACGTCAGGTGAGCCGCGAGTTGTCGACACGAACGTTCGACCGTGTCGAATACGGGCTCGAACCCGCGGAGCTTCCTGACCTCCACCGTTCGCCCGAGCCGGGCTGAATCGAGCATCCGCGAGAGTGATCGCACGTGACCATCGTCCATCGCGATGATGAGGTCAGCCCACTCCAGATCGCGACGGGCGATGCGACGGGCGCGGTGGTCGACGCGTACTCGGTGGCGCTCGGCGGTCACGTCAACGCTGTCAGCTCGGATCCGGTCGCTGGCGCCGAGGCCCGAACCTCACGATTGAGGAGCGCCTCTGCCAACGGGCTACAACAGATGTTGCCGGTGCAGACGAACAGGACGTTCACCGATCACGGCTCGACACTATGAGCAGCACCCCTTCATCGGGCACGCTCACGACCAGACCGTACGGTCGGCGAGCGAACAGCGCGACCGTCACACCAGCGTCCGTCGGAACGTCGATCTCTGCATTCCGCCACGACGAAACGGCGGGGAGCTGGGACAGAAGCGGCGCCAGATCGAGCACGCTTGGTGTGTCGTCACCAATCGCGTGGACCAGGTAGAAGTGAGAGACCGTCTCACTCTGTTCGACAGTGAGCGAAAACGGTTCAAACTCCGACGACTCCACCGAGAGCCGGTACGTTCGGTCGGTCGGCCTGATCGGTCGGTGCAGGCGAACGATGCCGGTGAGCAGGCCTTCGTGGTAGAGATCAGCCTCTACCGCCGGCGGGCCCGCTGAATCAATACGAGCGACGAGCAGCAGAAGATAGAGCACTACCCCGGGAATCTGACTCACGACGTAACCCCCGCGGCCCGAGATCGCGCCCCGGTGCGCCGGACGTACGAAGCGAGCGACTCAGGCACAGCGTCGATCCGGCGCTCGAGCGCGTACGCGGAGATGACCCGCCCGATCAACCGGTTACGCTGACTCTCCTCGACGGGTACGTGGAGGAAGGTAGAATCGGGAATCGACGCGGCGATCCGCGGGTAGACCGATGCGTCGTGAAACCGGTCGGTCGTTCCGTTGACAACGTGCACCGGGTGCACGATCCGCGGACCGACATCGAACGCGCTCCAATCGTTCGCCTGAACGCTCGCAAGGCGCCACTTCCAGAGAACCGCGTCGTCGATGACCGCGCGGCTGAGCGCTCGCTGCGTCGGTTGTTTCATACCGTGCAGCAGAAGATTGCGTACCGCCGGCCGGATCGCCGCGACAAACCTGATCGGGATCCACGGCACAATCGACCGGATGATCCACCGAGGCACCCACAGGCGCGGCATCGGATCGTAGCACACCGCAACCTCGGGTTCGATCGTTGCGAGCGCGAGCGCTTCCATGAGCACCGCTGCCCCGAAACACGACCCGGCGGTGACCCAACTCCGCGCCCGCAGCCCGAGCGCGTCGACGCACCGCGCCAGGTCGTACGCGTGCGTCTGCATCGAAAAGTCGGCATCGGCAGCGACATCGCTCGATGTCTTCTCCCGAGACTCGAAGTAGTAGAGCGTGACGCCGGGATCCAGCGCCGAAAACAGATCCGCGAAACCCTCGGCACGCTTGCCCCAGCCCGGGACGAAGACGACCGGCCGTGCGTCGGGGTTCGTGCCGCAGGAGACCAACACCGTGACCGAACCGCCCGGAACCGTGACCCGTTTCGGCTCGAGGTTCGCCAGACGGTCGCAACCGGTCATCGAAGCGCTGCCGGATTGGTCGACTCGTACGACGTCACGAAGCGCTTCCACTGCTTCTCTCCGATGTCGGCGATGTTGATCAGTATCGCTGTTTCCAGGACGTTCCCGAAGTACGGGTTACGCGCGGTGCCGTAACACTTCATCGTCGACGTGAGACCCAGGTACGAAATCACCAGCGGCGGGATCATCTCGCCAAGCTCCTTGAGCTTCTCTGCGAGGAGCTCGTAGTCGCTCGCGTAGTCGCTTCCGGAGAAGACGTCACGGGCACCGGGATCGGTGGTCACGGCAAGATCGGACTTCGGAACAACCATCGCATCCGGATCGCCGCAGTAGATGTCCAGAAACCCCAGGAGCAGCGCAAGCGCTTGCGGATCAAACGACGGGTACGTCGTGAACTTGCCGAAGAAGTGCCGGTACTCGGGGTACTCGGCGACAATCGCGCCCAATCCCGACCACGCCGCGAACAACCCCATCACGGCGCGCCTGGCCGACCTGTTAACGACCGATCGCCCAAGCTCAAGCGTGTGCGGAAGGACGTCGTCGTTGAACGCAGGCGAAAAGTCAAACAGGCGCGCGGTCGGCAGCTCGTACCCGTCGC